>NZ_JBUDSW010000067.1:0-14857 GCF_054921475.1 Desulfobaculum sp.
TCTTCGCGCCTCAGCCGGGGACTGAATGCCGCCCGGTTGCGCCGCGTTGCGGTGTGTGTCCACTTGGCGTGTTTGCCTTCGTGGGCCCGGCAAACAAAAAGGGAGGCCGATTTCTCGGCCTCCCTTGCGTGCAGTTGGAGCGTGTGCGAACTAGCCGTTGATCCAGCCGTCCACGGTCTCCTTGTTTTCGTTGATCCACTTCTTGGCGGCCTCGTAAGGCTTCATGCCGTCCTGGATCCAGACCATGACCTTCGCCATGTCGTCGGGGGACCAGTAGAAGTTGTCGAGGAAGGAGTAGACCTCGGGCATATCCTTGTCCAGACCCTTGCGGGCGAAGGTGCCGATGAACTCTTCATCGCCGTACACGCCCTTGGGGTCCTTCAGGTACTTGAGGTCCCACTTGGCGAACATCCAATGCGGGGTCCAACCAGTCACGGCAACCCACTCGTTGTGCTTGATGGAGTCCGCGAGGGTCGCGGTCATCATGGCGCCGGAGCTGGTGACGAGGTCGATGTCGCTCATGTTGTAGGCCTTGATGGCCTTCTCGGTCTTGTCCACAACGCCGGAACCGGGGTCGATGCCCACGATGCGGCCGCGGAACTTGTCGCTGACCTTGTTCATCTCTTCGAGGGAGTCAATCTCCACGTAAGAGGGAACAACGAGGCCAATGCGGGCGCCTTCGAGGTTGGGGCCAAGGTTGTCCACCTTGTCTTCCAGCTTCTGAAGGTAGTGGCGCTGGGTGATGGGCAGCCATGCGGAGACCATACCGTCAACGTCTTCGTCCGTTGCAACCGCCTGCCACATAGCGGCAGCAGAAACAGGTGTGATTTCACAATCGTATCCCATGCGTTCCTGCAGAACAGCGCGGACAACGTTGGTACTGGCGACTTCTGTGGACCATTCGACGTAGACGAGGTTTACGGTACCTTTGGCGGCCTGAGCAGCGCCGCAGAAGAGCGTGCCAATGAGCGCGAGAGTGGCAAGCAATGTAACGAAGCGAAAACGCATCCTTCCTCCTGGGTTATGGTTATACATGGGCCGCCGCGAGGTTGGGCGGCCACGGTATTTGGCGCATGCGGCCCGCGCGGAGCGGGAGCCAGTGGCCCCGGGCTGATCCGGCAGGCCGCATGAGGCCAAGAAAACGCGGGGTAAAACTAGGCGGCCTTCTTCTTGCGAGAGCCGACCTTCTGGAGAATTCTGTCCAGAGAGATAGCTACGATAACGATGCCGATACCGGCCTCGAAACCGCCGCCAACTTCCATACGCTGGATGGCGCGCCACACTTCGCCGCCAAGGCCGCGGGCACCAATCATGGCGGCGATAACGACCATGGACAGGGCCAGCATAACGGTCTGGTTGACGCCTGCCATAATGGTGGGCAGGGCCGTGGGCAGTTCCAGCTTCACAAGCTTCTGCCAGCGGGTGGAGCCAAAGGCGTCCGCACACTCGACCAGCTCGCGGGGGACCTGACGGATGCCGAGGCAGGTCAGGCGGATTGCCGGGGGCATGGAGAAGATAACCGTGGAGAAGATGGCCGCGACCTTACCCAGACCAAAGAACGGAATGGCCGGAATCAGGTACACAAAGGCGGGCATGGTCTGCATCACGTCCAAAATGGGCATGACAATACGGTAAATCTTGTTGCTCATGGCGGAGCCGATGCCAAGCGGCACGCCCAGCATGATGGCCACCATGGTTGCCACGATAACCAGCGCAAAGGTGCTGATGGTGGCAGCCCACAGGCCGAGGTTCCAGATAAAGGACATCCCCACCAGAACGAAGATGGCGACGCCGCGTTTGCGGGTGAACCACAGGGCCAGTCCGGCAAAGAGCAGGATGAACAGCCACGGGGGCAAGAACATCAGGCCGCTCTCCAGCCAGTTCAGCACATGCTCCATGCTGGCCGCGAAGGCCTTGGTTGCAAAGGAGAAGTGATCAACAAGAAAGTTGATGCCAGCTTCGATTCCATCGCCAAGCGGTATTCGGGGGATTGTAAAACTCATTATGCTGCTCCTCGTTCTGCGACTGCACCCAGCAGAAGCCCGCGGACGATAACGCCCTTAAGCCTCTTCTTCTCATCCACAACGGCCAGCGGGTAGGGCAGGTCGTGCATGACCTGAAAAAGATCCGCTGCCGGGGTGTCGGGCTGGACGGTGACAATGTCTTCCTGCAGGGCGCCTTCCAGCGTCCGTGCGCCGTCCTGAACGAGCTTGACGGCCTCTTCGGCGGAGATAACGCCAGCGAGGCTTCGGTCCTTGCGCAGCACAAAGATGCTGGAAATCTTGTTCTTCTTCATCTTGCGGAGGGCCGCGCGGGGACCGTCCGTGCCGAGCCATGCAACGGTCTCGGTCTTCTTCATCACGCTTTCGGCGGTGAGAATCTTGGTGATGTCCACATCCTCAACGAAGCGGCGGACGTATTCGTCTGCAGGATCGGTGAGAATGTCCTCTGCGGTGCCGATCTGGACGATTTCGCCATCCTTCATGAGGACGATGCGGTCGCCGAGCTTGAGGGCCTCGTCGAGGTCATGGCTGATGAAGACGATGGTCTTCTGCATTTCGTCCTGCAGGGAGAGCAGCTCGTCCTGCATGTCGCTACGGATGAGCGGGTCGAGTGCGCTGAAGGCCTCGTCCATGAGCAGGATGTCGGCGTTGAGTGCAAGGGCGCGGGCAAGGCCAACGCGCTGCTGCATGCCGCCGGAAAGCTGTGTGGGGTAGCTGTCTTCCCAACCCTTCAGGCCCACCTGCTCCAGCGCGACCATGGCGCGGCTGCGGCGTTCATCGTGTTCGATGCCGGCAATCTCCAGGCCGTACTCGGTATTTTCGGCCACGGTGCGGTGGGGGAAGAGGGCGAAGTTCTGGAAAACCATGCCGAGCTTCTGCAGCCGCAGCTGGCGCAGCTCGTCGCTGGAAAGCTTCGTCACGTCAACGCCGTCGATGAAGACGCTGCCGCTGGTCGGCTCGATAAGCCGGTTGATGCAACGGACAAGGGTGGACTTGCCGCTGCCGGAGAGACCCATGATGACGACGATTTCGCCTTCTTCAACCTCGAACGAAGCGTTGTTCACGCCTACGCCGTGGCCGGTCTTCTCCTTGACGTCCGCTTTGGTTGCGCCATCTTCAAGCATGGGGACAACCTTTTTGGGATTGGGACCAAAGATCTTGTACAGGTTCTTTACGGCAATTTTTGCCATGCAATCTCCATTGGTTTGCATTAACGAACCACGCAAGGGTCTTACCTGTAATGTATGAAGACCCCGGTGAATAAGTACTGTAACGGCCTTGATGTTATGAGGAAGAAGCCCTCTAAGTGGCCGCACTAAAGACTACTGAACTGCCTCAAAGTGAAAAGGGGTAGAAAAGGGGAAGTATTGGGTATGCGGGTATACCCGGCTTCAGTGTGTCTACCTGCTTTCCATGGCGTCCAGCCGTTCTCGGATGATAGAGACGAGCTCTGCCGCGGTGAAGTGAAAATGGTGGTCCTTGGCTATGTCGACGATTTCTTGGGCGCGCATGGTGCGCATTTGGTTCAGGAGGTCGTCCCTATCCTTCAGCCATTCCAAAAAAGCGTACACACTCTCCTCGGACATGCATTCTCCTTCTCTATGGTTAAACCATGACTGCGGCGGATTCTGGTGCGCCCATACGGGGCGCGGTGTAAGGCCGCATGAATGGCAGGGAAAACCGGGCGAAGATTCCCGGATGCCCCTGCCTCATGTTCGGCGCTTACCTTCATGCAGACGAGGAAAAGAAGAAAGGGGATGTGTGAGGGATAAAGCGGGTATTATTGCATACCCAAACTACATTTGCACGTCTTTGCTATTGAGGAAGGTGTAGAGCGACACCTTCTTGCCGCGCAGGTCCAGTTTGCGACGGATATTTTTGCGGTGGGTTTGGACCGTGTCGTGCGCGGAGTGCAAAAGCTCGGAGATTTCCTTGGTGGTGTGCCCGGCGCGGATCATGCGGCAGACCTCCAGCTCTGTGGGGGTCAGCTTGAGGAACTGGCCGCTCAGGCCGTTCTCCGTGCCTTTGGTCATGTCCTCCAGCCGGTCCTCAAGGACCGTCTGATAGCCCTTGCGTACGGAGCGGCTCGACTCGTTGGCGATGTGCCCGAGTGCGGGAATGACGCGGGTTTCCACTTCTTGCGCCCATTGCTGCTGGAATTTTTTCTTCTCGTCGGCGGAGGCGCGGAGCACGTGCTTGAGGGTGACGGCCATCTCCTGCACGTGGGCGCGTTCCTGATTGAGTTCGCGCTCCAGCTCCTGCGTTTCGCTCACGTCATGGGCGGTGATGGGGAAGTAGTTGCCGTCGTCGAGGTCCACCCGGCCAATGGTCAGCACAAGGGGGAACATTTCGCCGTCGATGCGCTTGCCCGTTGCGCTCAGCTCCGAAAAAACGCCGTCCTGCAAGCTGTCCAGCTTGCTGACCAGTGCGCCGCGGTCGCCGCCTGCCACAATGTCGGGCACGGGGTGCTCCAGCAGTTCGTCCAGCTCGGTGCCCCACATTTCAAGGGCGGTGTTGTTGGCCGCCACAATGCGCAGGCTGTCATTGGCGATGAGGATGGCTTGGAGCGAGGTCTGAAACAGGCTGAGAAAGAATTTTTCCCCGTCGTCAAGGGACGGGTCGTTCAGCCGTTCGGGCGCGGCGGCCAAAAGCTCCGGCTGGGCAAGGAAGGAGTCGTCCGCGGCCTCGGTGTCGGCCTTGCCGTAAAGAACTTCCTCTACAGCATCGGCCACCCAGCGCAGGTCCATGACGGCGTCCAGGGCGCGTTCTGCCGATTCCTCGGCGGAGACGATTTCGTGACCAAGGGTGCGGACGTATTCCTTCAGCCCCAGGAGCGGGGCGGCGGAGCCGTCGCCAAGGGGCGGCAGGCTGTCCAGCACGGGCCACATGTTTTCTGCGCAGCGGCAAAAGTTTTTGTCATCAGCCGCGCGGTCGCGGCGGGCACTGAAAGCGACAACGCAGTCCGAAAGGCAGACGCGTAGCCTGTCGCCGACGTCGTTCAATTCCTCGGGGGAAAGGTCGATGTCCCGTGCGCTCATTCGCCTCGACCACGCCTCGTTGACCCGGTCTGCGGCATGCTCCATGGTCAGCAGAATTATGGATATGGTATGTAAGCGTTTCTTTGACATCGTTTCCTAACGTGTTGTTATGCGGGCCTTGGATATTACGATAGGAGGCTCCACGTGTAAGAGATGAATGAAAGGCAGCGGGGTGTCGGCGAAAACGCGATGGGGAGGTGCGTTGCAACACTGGCCCGTGCCGAAAAGATGGAAGCGGTAGAGTGGTCTTACATCTTTTGGACAATATTCTCAAGGCGTTGCCCATTCCCTACCCGATTGCGTGAGCAAAAGAGGGTATGAGCATTGGTCATAACTTGCTCTAACTCAGCGTCGGTAAAGCGCAAACGCCGCTGCAGCTCGGCCATTTCGGCCCCCGGATCAAACAGTGGGTAGTCGCTGCCAAACAGGATGCGCTCGCGCGGGTGGCGGCGCACGATTTCATGCAGCGTGGCGTCGTCGATGAGGCTGAGCGTGCTGGAGGTATCAATGTAGATATCCGTGCCGGCAAGCCCGTCCAGCACCCATTTCCAGTGCATGAAGCCGCCCATGTGGGCGGCAATAATCTGCAGGTCCGGGAACTGCTCGTGCAGACGCTTCACCTTGTAGGGGTCGGTGGGGTTGGAGCCGGGCGGGTTCCTGTCGCCGATATGAATCATAACGACAAAGCGGCCGGACATGGCTTCGTAGATGGGCATCATTGCCGGGTCGTCCATGGCGTAGCCCTGAAAGTCCGGGTGCAGCTTAATGCCGCAGATGCCGGCCTGCTCCAGTCTGTCGAGGGACCATTCCCACCGGTCGAAGCCGGGATGGATGCTGCCGAAGCCGATAAGCTCGTCATAGCGCTGGTTCAGGTCGATAGCCCAGTTATTGGCCGGGATGACTTGATCCGGCGATGTGGCGGCGGTGTGGACCACGGCGCGGTCGATACCTGCCCGGTGGATGCGGTCGATGAGGTCCCCCGCAACGCCGGTGCCGGTGGCGGGAAGGCCGTAATGGTCGGACAGTTGATCGAGGACCTTGTGAACTATTTTCGGATGAAATGCGTGGGTATGAACATCGTACAACATGGCCCGAATGTTGTACTCCTTTGAACGCGAAACGCAAGCCGCCCCAAAATCTTTCGGTTTTGGGGCGGCTTTTTCCATGCAAAACGGGGTGTTGGGGCAGGCGTGCGGCGGCGTCACCTGCGCCCTGCCGTCAGGATTTCTTTTTGCGTGTGGTCTTCTTTTTGGGCTTTGCGGGTGGGGCCTCAGCGGGTGGCGCCCACAAATCCGGGGGCGTTTTGAAGGTTTTTTTCGCGGTGTCGTACCCCATGTCGAAGGCCTTGATGTTGATGTCGATGATTTTGGCGGGCAGGGCTTGGCGCAGGCTGTCCTTCATGCGTTCGGGGTCGGCGAAGGGCAGGAGGAAGGAGCAGGTGCCAAGGACGATGGTGTTCATGGCCTGCACCAGCCCAAGGTCGTCCTGCGCCATGGTGGTGAAGGGCAGGCCGATGTACTGATTGGTGGGAATCTGCTTCACCAGCGTGGTATTCACCAAAAGGACGCTGCTGGGCTTGAGCAGGTGGTAGTACTTATTGCACGCCTCCTGCGACAGGGCGACCAGCAGGTCAATTTTGTCGGTCTTCGGGTAGCTGATGGGGCTGGAGCTGATAACAAGGTCCGTGCGGCTAGCCCCGCCGCGCGCCTCCGGGCCGTAGCTTTGGGTTTGGGTGACGAAGTAGTCGTGCCCAAGGGCGAGGGCCTGCCCCATCACCTTGCCAAGGGTCAACACGCCCTGACCGCCAAGGCCGGAGAGGCAAATCTCGAATCTGTCGAGGCTTTGGGTGGTCATGCCTTTGTCCTCCTGAGGCTTGCGCGCATGTCGGCGTAGCGGTCTTCAAGGGGCTTCTCGTCGCGCTCGGCAAAGACGCCGATGGGGATGCGCTTTGCGGCCTCCTCGGGCTTCAGCTTGTCGTAGGACTCGCGCTTCACGGCGTTCTTCTTGAGCCATTTGTACATGTCCACCGGGGTCTTGTACGCGTTTTTGCGGCCAAACTGGGTATGGCAGGGCGTCATGACTTCCACCACGTTGAAGCCCTTGCGGGTGATGGCGGTTTTGATGAGGCGGTCCAGCATGTTTACATGAAACACCGTCCCGCGCGCCACGTAGCTTGCTCCGGCCGCGGCGGCCATGTCCACAACGTCGAAGGACTTTTCCAGCGCGCCGTAGGGCGAGGTGGTGGTCCAGCTTTCCATGGGCGTGGTGGGGGAGCACTGCCCGCCGGTCATGCCGTAGATGAAGTTGTTGAGCACCAGCACGGTCAGGCCGATGTTGCGCCGCGCGGCGTGGATGAAGTGGTTGCCGCCAATGGACATGGCGTCGCCGTCGCCCGTGATGACGATGACGTTCATGTCCGGCTTGCACATCTTGATGCCGGTGGCGAGGGGAATGGCGCGCCCGTGTACGGCGTGGACGGTGTTGAAGTCCACATACACGGCCATGCGGCCGGAACAGCCAATGCCCGCCACGAGGGTGACGTCGTCCTTGCCGATGCCAAGGCCGTGCACGCTGCGGATGAGCGAGCCGAGCACGATGCCGTGGCCGCATCCCGCACAGAAGACGTGGGGGAATTTCTTGTCGTGGCGCAGGTAGTGATGGATGAGTTGGGTTACTTCGGCCATGGCGTTATCCCTTCCTCAGCTTGTCGAGTATCTGGGCGGGGGTGATGATGCTGCCGTCGATGCGGTTGATGGTGGCGACGTCCACGCGCCCGTTGTTCACGCGTTTTACCTCGCGCGACATCTGCCCCATGTTCATCTCCGGGACGATGATGCGCTTGCAGGTGCGCATCTGGTGCTCCACGGCGGAGCGTGGGAAGGGGAAGAGGGTCCCCAGCTTGAGGAGCCCTGCGCGGATGCCCTGCTCACGCGCCTGCGTCACGGCAAGGTGCGCCGAGCGCGCCACGCTGCCGTAGGCGACAACGACGGTGTCCGCGTCCTCGCACAGCACCTCCTCCGTGACCTGAATATCAAAGAAGAACTGGTCCACCTTGCGGAATTGCCGTTCAAGGGCCTGCACGACCTCGTCGGGCTTAGAGGTGGGGAAGCCTTTGTCGTCGTGCATGAGGCCGGTGACGTGGAAGCGGTAGCCGCTGCCCACCGGCGGCATGGGCGGCACGCCGCGCACGGTTTCCTCAAAGGGCTTGTACCACTCCGGCGGCATGGACGGTTGCAGGCGCGAGATGACCTCGACGTCCGTGGTGGCGGGGACGGTGATTTTCTCGCGCGTGTGGGCGGTGACTTCGTCAATGAGCAGGATGACGGGGATGCGGTAGCGCTCGGCAAAGTTGAAGGCCTTCAGCGTCATGTGCAGGCATTCCTGCACGTCCGAGGCGGAGAGGACGATGATGGAGTGGTCGCCGTGGGTGCCCCAGCGCGCCTGCTGGACATCGCCCTGTGCGGGGCTGGTGGGCAGGCCCGTGCTGGGGCCGCCGCGCATGACGTTGACCAGCACAAAGGGCACCTCCGCCATGCAGCCAAAGCCGATAAGCTCCTGCATCAGCGAAAATCCAGGGCCGGAGGTGGCGGTCATGGCCTTGCGTCCGGCAAGGGATGCGCCAATGACGGAGCCAATGCTGGCAATCTCGTCCTCCATCTGCATGAAGACGCCGTCATCCGTGTGCGGCAGGCGCGCGGCCATGCCTTCCATAATTTCGGAGGATGGGGTGATGGGGTAGCCCCCGTAGTAGCTGCACCCGGCCAGAAGCGCGCCCTCCACGACGGCCTCGGCCCCAAGGGCGAAAATTTCCCGGCTTTCGCTGTAGGATGTGGTCATGACTTTTCTCCTTCGTCCTCGGCGGGCTGGGCGCCCTTTGTGCGCTTTGGCGTGACGACGATGGCGAAGTCCGGACAGTGGAGTTCGCAGAAGCCGCAGTTGATGCATTCCTCCTCGCGTACGGGAACAGCGCACCCGGCAACCGGGTCCAGCTCCAGAACGTTTGCGGGGCAGAAAGCGACACAAAGACCACACACCTTGCACCAGTCCGGGTACACGGTGATGGTGGTCTGTCCTTTTGTTTTTGCCATGGCTTACTCACCTCTGGCTGGAAGGCGCGCAAACAAAAAAGGGCAATCCTCCGGGGAGGATTACCCTAAAAATTCGGCAAGCTGGGGCTGACCTGTTGCACGCGAGAACTTCCGCCATGAATCTGAAGTTGTGGCATTACCGTAACAGCCGATGCCTTCCAGATGTACCGCATGTGGCGTGCGCCTGCAATAGCATTTTCCTGAAAAGGCTGATGGATAGCGTTTTGCGTCGTGGGTGGTGTTTGTGCATCACGCTGTTGTGAAGGCGCGGTGGTGCAGCAGGGCAAAAAGAGGCCCCGCCGGAGTCCCTTTCTCCGGCGGGGCGGCGCATATGCGGGTGGGTGCTAGCTTACCCGCGCGCCTGATATCGCGACAGCTGGCGCTCCAGCCGGCGGCTTATCGAGGTGAGGATGTAGCAGACGATGAAGTACAGCACCAAGATGGTGACACAGATTTCCATAGGCGCCACCAGAACGCGGTTGTTCACCTGGTCGGCGGCAAGCATCAGCTCCGGCACGCCAATGATGGACGCGAGCGAGGTGTCCTTGGTGAGGCTGACGAACTGGTTCACGAAGGAGGGAATCATGTTGCGCAGCGCCTGCGGCAGGATGACGTAGGTCATGGCCTGAAAGTGCGACAGGCCGGTGCCGCGCGCGGCTTCCATTTGTCCCGTGGGCAGGGCTTCAACCCCGGCGCGGACGATTTCCGCCACATAGGCGCCGGTGAAGACGATAAACGCCACTAGGGAGCTTTGGGTGGAGGGGATGGGGTGCCCCAGCACCACAGGCGCCAGAAAATAGAACCAGAAAATGAGCATAAGCAGCGGCGTACCGCGCATGACTTCAATATAGATCATGGCGGGGATGCGCACCCAGCGCTTGCGCGACATGCGCATCAGCCCAGCGCCAAGCCCCAGCCAAAACGCGCCGAATATGCCGCCAAGGGCCAGCAGTATGCTCATGGCCAGCCCGCCCAGAGGACCCTCCGGGTAGGCGCCGATGAGGAAGTAGTCGAAATTGTTCCAGACGATGTCCCAACGCATTGCCGAAGGCTCTCCCTAATGCTTGACGGTTCTCAGGAACCGGCGGTTGTACTGTGTAATGCACAGCGAGACCACAAGCGACAGGCACAGATACATAAGCGTGGACACCGTAAAGGCCTCGAAGCCACGGAAGGTGTACGACTCGATCTGCCGCGCCATGTAGGTCAGCTCCATGACGCCGATGGTCATGCACAGCGATGAATTCTTAATAAGATTCAGCGCCTGGGAGATGAGCGGCGGAATAATGATGCGGAAGGCCTGCGGCAGAATGACGTAGCGCTGCGCCTGAATGAAGGACAGGCCCGTCGCGCGCGAGGCTTCAAGCTGCGTCTTGGGAATGGAGAACACGCCGGAGCGGATTTCCTCGGCAATGAAGGCGGAGGTGTACACCGTCAGCGCAATCACGCCGGAGGCGAACTCGAAATCCGTGTTGTACAGCCATCCTTTGATGGCCTCGGGGAACAGCGGGTCCGAGCCGAAATACCAAAAGTAGATCTGCACAAGCAGCGGGGTGTTGCGGAAAAATTCCGTGTACGCCGCGCTCAGCCAGATGAGGGGGCGCACTCTGGACATCCGCATCACCGCGATGACGGTGCCGAGCAGAAGCGAGAGGACAAGGGAGACGGCAGAAATCTTGAGGGTCATGATCAGACCGTCAATGAGCCAGTCCGCATACTTGCCGGACAGGACGAGCTGCCATTTGAAATCGTAGTTCACGGGCTTCCTTCCGCGTGTGTGAGGTGGAACATGCCGGGGGCCGTGGCCCCCGGCTGTCAAAGACGTGCGGGGAGGCGGCTAGTCGTTGGCGCCGGGCCAGACTTCCATCTTCCACGTGGTGGGCAGATAGTAGTTGGTGTCCGGGCCGAACCACGTGTTGTAGACCTTCATGTACTCACCGGAGAGCCACATCTGGGCCAGGGTCTTGTTCACGAAGTCGCGGAAGTCGGAGTCGTTCTCGGGCAGGCCGCGGCCGGAGGGGTCGTCGGCAATGTAGTCGCCCACGATGTCCCACAGCTCGGGGTTGGGGTCGGAGCCCTTGAGGCCGAGGAGGATGGTGGAGTCCGTGGTAACGGCGGAAACCTTGCCCTGCTTCAGGGCGAGGAAGGCCTGCGGGTAGCCCTCAAAGGACACCACGCGGCAGTCGGGCTGGGCGGCCTTGATGTTCTTTTCGGAGGTGGAGCCCTTGGCGGTGCCCACCTTCTTGCCGGCGAGGTCGGCCACGGACTTGATGCCGGAGCCGCGCTTCACAAGGATTTTCTGGCCGTCCATGAAATAGGTGATGGAGAAGTCGATGACGTCGTCGCGGGAGTACTTGTGCGTCATGGTGGCGGCGGCAATGTCAATGGAGCCCTGCGTCAGCATGGGGATGCGCGTGGCGGAGGTCACGGGCTTCAGCTCCAGGTCAACGCCCAGCTTGTTCGCAATGTAGCGGCAGATGTCGATGTCCATGCCCACAAGCTGCTTGGAATCCTCGTCCACATAGCCAAAGGGCACCACAGCGTCCTTGACGCCGCAGATGAGGGTGCCGCGCTCTTTAATTTGGTCGAGCTTTCCGGCGAAGGCCGCTGTGGCCATCAGGACGATGCACAGCGCGACAAGGGAAATGAGGGTGGTCTTTTTCATTGGGCTTCTTCCTCCATGCGAAAGTGTTGCGGGGCGGGGTGGCCGCCGGGATATCCATCGGGCGCGGGGTGTGTTGCGGACCTGCCGCGCCGTGCGGGCTACAGAATCTCGCGCAGGAACGCCTTACTGCGTTCGTGGACGGGATTGGCAAAGAACTCGTCCGGGCGGCCCTGCTCGATGACTTCGCCGCCGTCCATAAAGACCACGCGGTCCGCCACTTCGCGGGCAAAGCCCATTTCGTGGGTGACGCAGACCATGGTCATGCCGTCGCGGGCGAGGTCCTTCATAACGGCGAGCACTTCACCGATCATTTCGGGGTCCAGCGCGGAGGTTGGCTCGTCAAAAAGCATCACCTTGGGGCGCATGGCAAGGGCGCGGGCGATGGCCACGCGCTGCTGCTGGCCGCCGGACAGTTCTGCGGGGTATTTGTAGGCCTGATCGGCAAGGCCCACGCGCTCCAGCAGTTCCATGGCGGTGTCCTGCGCTTCGGCCTGCGGCAGTTTGCGGACCTTGGTGGGGGCCAGCATGATGTTCCTCAGCACCGTCAGGTGCGGGTACAGATTGAACTGCTGAAAGACGATGCCGATTTCGGTGCGCAGGGCGTTGGTGTCCACGCCCTTGGCGTGCAGGTCGCGGCCCTCGAAGAGGATGGTGCCGTCCTGATAGTCCTCAAGGCGGTTCACACAACGGATGAGCGTACTTTTGCCGGACCCGCTGGGACCGCACACCACAAGCACTTCGCCTTGGTCTACAGTCTCGCTGATGCCCTTCAGCACGTGAAAATCGTCATACCATTTGTGAACATTATTGAATTCGATGATGGGCATGGTCCCTCCCCTTGGCGTCATCGGTGGTGTGCTGTGCGGCCTGTGCCCGTGTTGCGAAGGCGGCCGGATTGTCCTTGTGTGTGGGGATTTTGACGCCACTGAAAAATTACCGTTATCCCTCAAGGCAGTTCTGTACTTGTCTAATTTGACTCTTTTGTCAAGAGGGTTCGGAATTGAGGGGTTTAAAAGTTGGTCTTTGAAGTGTTTTTTACATAAATGTCACAAGCTGGGCGTGAGGGGGCTTTGGGTGTGGCAGGAACTGGGCGGGAAGGCGTTGGTTGATGCACGGGGCGGGGCGTGAGGCGCGGGGATGGGCCTGGGGGCCGGAAGGGCCGTGAGGACGGCTGGTCGGGCTGATGATGGGGAAAGGCGCGGGTGCGCGGCGCATGGCAGACGTTTCGCCTTGGCTTGGCCCCGCTTCAACGGAACAGCCGCGAGAGGGCGGCGCATGGTGCGGCAGCGGGTGGTGCCGGGAGCTTACAGGGAAAGAGGCGGGACGGGACGCGGTGAGGGCTACGGCGCAGGGCGGCATGCGGGGGCACAAAATATGCCCCGCCCCACCCACAACCATGGGCGGGGCGGCGGGAAGGGCAGCATTACAGCACGTCGATTTCGCGGCGGATGATGGCCTTATTATAGGCGTGGAGGACATCCTTTTGCCGCAGGGTGCCGAGAAGGGTGTTGCCGTTGCCGGGCTGGACCACCGGCAGTTGGGAGACGCCCTGCGAGCTCATGAGGCGTAGGGCGTTTTTGATGGTGTCGTCGGGGGTGACTGTGACGACGTGCGATGTCGCCACGTCCCGGGCGATGATGAGGTTGTGCAGGCTGTCCTCGTGCATCAGGGGGCGGATGTCGCGGAAGGAAATGATGCCCCGCAGCGCGCCGTTGTCGTCCACGGTGTGCAGATAGGAGACGTCGGCGTGTTTGAAGGTTTTGATAATATCCAGCAGTGGCAGGGATTCCGGGATGGTGTAGGGCGAGCCCTGCATGAAGCGCCCCACCTTGAGCGAGCGCAGAATGTTTTGCTCCAGTCCGCCCGCAATGTCGATGCCGCGCCGCTGGAGCTTGATGGTGTAGATGGAGCCCTTGCAAATGGCGGAGGTGACGAGGGTGGAAATGATGCAGGTAATCATCATGGGCAGAATGATTTTGTAGTCGCCCGTCATCTCAAAGAGGATGAGAATGGCGGTGATGGGCGCCTGCGTGGTGCCTGCGACAACCGCGCCCATGCCCACAAGGGCGTACGCGCCGATGGGCGCGGTGATGCTGGGAAACACCAGCCCCGCCACCCAGCCGAAAAAGCCCCCGGTCATCGCGCCGATGAAGAGCGAGGGCGCAAAGATGCCGCCCGACCCGCCGGAGCCAAGAGTGGCCGAAGTGGCGAGTATTTTCACGGCAACAAGGGTGAGCAGCAGCAGCCCCGCCAGTTGCCCGTGCAAGGCGCGGTTCATGGCTCCGTAGCCGACGCCAAAGGCATGCGGCCATTGCAGCAGAATAACGCCGAGAATCAGGCCGCCGATGGCGGGCTTGAGCCATTCCGGGATGGGCAGGTTCTCAAAGATGTCCTCGGCCTTGTAGAGCACAATAATGAATCCCGCCGCGGCCAGCGCCGCAAGAATGCCAAGAAACGGGTAGATGCTGAATTCCCACATGGACCGGATGGTGTACAGCGGCAGGTCAAAGGTGGGCAGGTCGCCCCAGTAGTAGCGCGACATCGCCGTCGCGGACACGGACGAGAGCACCACCGGCGAGAATGACGCCAAGCCAAAGTCGCCCACCAGCACCTCAAGGGCGAACAACACGCCCGCCACAGGCGCGTTGAAGGTCGCGGCAATGCCCGCCGCCGCGCCGCAGCCTACCAGCGTGCGCTGCTCCATGACCGGCACCTTGAAGTACTGCCCGATGGTGGACCCGATGCTGGAGCCAATCTGCACCATGGGCCCTTCACGCCCGGAGGAGCCGCCGGAGCCGATGCACACGGCGGAGGCGATAATTTTGACAATGGCCACGCGCTTGCGGATGCGTCCCCCCTTCAGGGCCAGTGCGGACATGACCTCGGGCACGCCGTGCCCCTTGGCCTCGGACGCGCCAAAGCGCACGATAAGGCCAACAAGAAGCCCGCCAACGGCGGGCAAAAGCACTAATTGCCAGCGCGACAGCCGCCCGACAAAGTCGAGAATGTCGCCTGTCTCCTGATAAAAGGCGAACTGCGACCCAACAAGAACGTGGTGGAAGA
>NZ_JBUDSW010000068.1:0-14758 GCF_054921475.1 Desulfobaculum sp.
ACAACATCCAGCGCCATATCCGCCTTGGGCGGCTGGACCCGCGCCGCGCCACGCTGTTTGCCGTGGGCGAGGTGCTGCCGCCGGTGCTTATGTCCACCCTCGCCATCATTGTGTCCTTTACGCCCATGTTCTTCATCACGGGCATGATGGGCCCGTATATGGCGCCCATGGCCGCCAACGTGCCGCTGACGGTCATCTTCTCCACCATTGCGGCGCTGACGGTGGTCCCGTGGCTGTCCTACCTGCTGCTGCGGCACAAGGCCGGGGCGGACAAGGGCGACGACCCGGAAAACGCCGCCCCGAATGCGGGCGTGCCGCCGTGGCTCAGGCGCGGCTACACCGCCGTGGTGTCGCCGTTTTTGGACTCGCGCGGCAAGCGCGGCGCGCTGTGGGTGGGCATTGGCGCGCTGCTTGTCCTGTCGTGTGCGCTGGCGGCCTTCCGGCTGGTGCCCCTCAAAATGCTGCCCTTTGACAACAAGAACGAGTTCCAACTCGTCATCGACATGCCCGAAGGCACGCCCATGGAGGCCACGGACCGCGCGCTGTTGTCCTTTACCGACTATCTGCGCAGCGTGAACGAGGTGGAGAGCTTTACCACCTATTCCGGCACGGCCTCGCCCATGGACTTCAACGGCATGGTGCGCCACTACTTTGTCCGGCAAGCCCCGAACCTTGCGGACATCCGTGTGCAACTGGCGGACAAGTCCCGGCGGCAGGCCCAAAGCCACGCCATTGTCCTGCGCCTGCGCCCGGACCTTGAGCGCATTGCGCGCGACGTGGGCGCAGACCTCAAAATTGTGGAAGTGCCGCCCGGACCGCCCGTGTTGTCCACGCTGGTGGCGGAAATCACCGGCACCCCGCAAAAGTCCTACGGCCAACTCATCCGCGGCGCACAGCACATCACGGACCTGATGCGTGACGAACCGCTGGTGACGGACATCGACACCTCCGCCGAGGCCGAACGCGACGTGCTGGACTTCCGGCTGGACCGCGAAAAGGCCGCCCTGCACGGCGTCAGCGCCGAGGATGTCGCCTGCGCCCTGCGCATGGCCATATCCGGTGAATCCCCGGCCACTTTGCACCTGTCCGGCGAGCGCCAGCCCCTGCCTGTGGTCCTGCGCCTGCCGCGCCCCCAGCGCTCGTCGCTGGCCGCGCTTTCGCAGGTGCCCGTGGCCGCCAGCGACGCGCCGGGCAAAACCGTTGAGCTGGGCGAGCTTGGTGAATTTCTCTCCCTGCCCGCCGACCAGCCCATCCACCACAAGGACCTCCAGCGCGTGGTGTACGTGTACGGCGAAATGGCCGGACGCCCACCGGGCACGGCGGTGCTGGACCTCATGAGCGCGCAGAAATCCTCGCCCCTGCCTCCGGGCATCAGCGCCAACTGGGCGGGCGAAGGCGAATGGGAAATCACCCTCAGCGTCTTCCGCGACCTTGGCATCGCCTTTGGCGCGGCCCTCCTTGGCATTTTCGTCCTGCTGGTCATCCAGACGCGATCCTTTGCCATGCCCGGCCTCATCATGACCGCCGTACCACTGACCATTATCGGCATCATGCCCGGCTTTTGGCTGCTGAACGTATTCTTTGCCCCGGATGTGGGGGCGCTGCCCAATCCCATCTTCTTCACGGCTACATCCATGATTGGGATGATTGCCCTTGGCGGCATTGTTATCCGCAACTCCCTTGTGCTCATTGAGTTCATTGAGGACGCGCGGCGGCAGGGGCTGGCCATGCGCGACGCCATCCTCGCCAGCGGCGCGGTGCGCCTGCGGCCCATTGTGCTCACGGCGGCCACCACGGCCCTTGGCGCGTGGCCCATCACGCTGGACCCCATCTTCTCCGGGCTGGCGTGGGCGCTTATCACGGGGCTGTTTGCCTCCACGGCGTTTACACTGCTGGTGGTTCCGGTGGCGTATTACGCTGCGTTTGGCGCGCGCAGGGCATGATGGACCGGCGGCAATACGCCGCAGACCATGCACAATGCCCGCGCATACGGCGCATTCTGCATTTGCCAACAGCGGCAAGGTAGGCTACGTAACGCGCGACACTGCACGGCAGTGGTTACGCCGCATGCGCCGCGCGCGCCTTATGCGGCAGGGCACGTGCCCCACCCCGAGGATATTGTTGCACCCGAATGGTTGGCCTGCCGGTCGCATCTGACCCGCAGCGAGCAAAAGGAGAACATTGTGCGGATACTCATCGTCGGTTCCGGGGGGCGTGAACATGCGCTTGCCTGGAAGCTCTCGCAAAGCCCGAAGGTCACGCAGCTGTACATCGCCCCCGGCAACGGCGGCACTGCGGCCCTCGGCCAGAACGTCCCCATTTCGGATGACGACCTGCCCGGGCTGACGTCCTTTGCCAAGGACAACGCCATCGACCTCGTGGTCATCGGTCCCGAACTCCCTCTCGTCCTCGGTCTTAAGGAAGCGCTGGCCCAGTCCGGCATCCCCTGCTTTGGCCCCAGCGCCTTTGCCGCCCAGCTGGAAGGCTCCAAGGCCTTCGCCAAAAGCGTTATGCGCGACACGGGCGTGCCCACCGCACACTTCCGCGTCTTTGACGATGTGGAAGCCGCGCGCGTGCACGTTGCCGAGCGCGACATGCCCTGCGTGGTCAAGGCCGACGGCCTCGCCGCGGGCAAGGGCGTGGTGGTCTGCTCCACGCGCGAGGAAGCCCTTGAAGCCGTCAACGACATGATGGCCAAGCAAATCTTCGGCAAAGCCGGGGAACGCATCGTCATAGAGGACGCCCTCAAGGGTGAGGAAGCCTCCTTCCTTGCCTTCAGCGACGGCACCACCGTTGTCTGCATGCCCTCCTCGCAGGACCACAAGGCCGTTGGCGAAGGCGACACCGGCCCCAACACCGGCGGCATGGGCGCCTATTCCCCCGCCCCCATCCTCCCGCACGAGGACTACGAAATGATGGCGGACCTCGTCATCCGGCCCATCGTCCGGCACATGGGCACCGTGGACCAGCCCTTTGTGGGCATCCTGTACGCGGGCATCATGTACACCGAGGACGGCCCCAAGGTGCTGGAATACAACGTCCGCTTCGGCGACCCGGAGTGCCAGCCCCTGCTCTCGCGCCTTGATGGCGACCTTGCCGAAATCATGCAGGCCTGCATTGACGGCACCCTTGCCGATGTGGACATCCGCTGGAAGCCCGAAACCGCCATCTGCGTGGTACTTGCCGCCGACGGCTACCCCGCCAGCTACCCCAAGGGCATGGCCATCACCGGCCTTGACGAGGCCGACGCCATCAGCGGCGTGAAGGTCTTTCAGGCCGGGACGACCCTTGACGGCGACACCGTGCGCACCGCCGGCGGCCGCGTACTGGGCGTCACCGCCCTAGGCAGCGACCTCGCCGACGCCAAGGAGCGCGCCTACAAGGCCGTGGACGCCATCCACTTTGACAACTGTTATTTCCGCCGCGACATCGGCGACAAGGGACTCAGGAGGGACTAGATGAGTCGCGTTGCAATCTTTATGGGAAGCATCTCCGACGAGGAAAAAGTCCGCCCCTGCGCGGATATTCTGGACGAGCTGGGCATTGACTACACCTTTACCGTGTCCTCGGCCCACCGCACACCGGAACGCACCGCCAAACTGGTGGAAGAAGAGGAAGCCAGCGGCTGTCAGGTCTTTATCTGCGCCGCAGGCATGGCCGCGCATCTGGCTGGCGCCGTTGCGGCCAAGACCATCCGCCCGGTTCTTGGCATTCCGGTATCCGCCTCCGCCCTTGGCGGCATGGACGCCCTGCTGGCCACTGTGCAGATGCCTCCGGGCTTCCCGGTGGGCACCGTAGCCCTCGACAAGGCCGGAGCGCGCAACGCCGCATGGATGGCGGCGCAGATTCTGGCCCTCACCGACGAGGACCTTGCCGCAAAGCTGCGCGCCAAGCGCGACGCCTTCAAGGCTTCCGTGGAGCGCGCCGCCGAGGAACTGGCGCAGCGCTAGCGCCGCCGCCCCCGCACAATGTCAGCGCCCCTGCCGCACCTGCGGCAGGGGCGCTTTTCGTGCCCAAAGATGCTCCGCCCCTACACCGGCTCGCGCCGCCGCAGCCACTTGAAGGAGCGGTAGCCGTGCACCGTCTCCACCAGCCGCTGCTCCCCAATGGCGTGGACAAGCAGCGCCCCGCCCATGGACCGGCCAAGGGAGCTGGCCGCATGCACCAGCCGCCTCAGCCGCCGGGAGTAGCGCAGTTCCGGAAGCAGGGTCTCCTCCAAGCGGCGCTGGTAGGCCGCGGCCACCGCCTGCGGCTCCCCCGCGCCCTCAAGGACGGCGCGGGCGGCAAAACGCCCACTGCACAGGGCGTAGTAGATGCCCTCGCCAAAGATGGTCTCCACAAACCCGGCGGCGTCCCCTGTCAGCAGAGCGCGGCCCTGCGCAGGCTCCATGAGAAAATTCCCGTAAGGCAAGGGATGCGCTCGCGGCGTCACCTCCTGCGCGCCGCGCACCCCGCGCCGCGCAAGGTAATCCGCAAAGCCCTGCCGGAAATCCGCCCCGCTGTTGGCCCGCCGCAGCCCGCACACCCCGGCCAGCACCCCGTCCTCCACAGGGAACAGCCAGCCATACCCGGCATGCACAGCGCCAAAGTGCACTTCCGGCGCGTCCACCGCACGGTCAAAGCGGCTGTAGGGCAGCAGCTGCTCCAGCCCGGCGCCAAGGTTGTGCCGCCACGCCGTGCGGTCGTAATTGAGGGAGCGGCGCACCACGCTGGAGACGCCGTCCGCGCCGATGATGCACGCGGCAGAGAGGGTTTCGCCGCCGGCAAGATGCACCTCGCCGCGGCGCGCATCACAGCCGGTGACGCGCACGCCCGTGCGCACCTCGGCCCCGGCATCGCGGGCCATGGCGGCAAGCCCCGCATCAAAGGCGTCCCGCCGCACAAAATTAAAGGCAAAGGGCATATCGCCACTGGAAAGAAGCGTTTCGCCCATATGCACGCGGTACTGCCGCGCCTCGCCGCGAAAGGCGCCCCACTGCCGCAGCGTCCCGGCGTCCACGCCTAGGTGCTCCGCCAAAAAGCGCACGGCCTTCCACGTCAGCAGGCCGCCGCACAGCTTAGGGCGGGGCAGGTGGCGCCGCTCCACCAGCACCACGCGCGCTCCGGCGCGGGCGAGTTCCATCGCGGCAACGGCCCCGGCCGGGCCAGCGCCGCACACAATGCCGTCATACACAGAAGACATGGCGCATTCTCCCTGTTTTCCGCCATCTGACTGGTATTGTTTATAAAACATCCACAGCGCCGTCTCAAGTCGCTTTTCATAATCACATCACGTATACTCGCCAAATGCGCGCACATCCCTTCCACGCCCTTGTTTTTGACTTTGACGGCACCCTTGCGGACACGGCCATCGACTTTGCCGGCATGAAGCTGGCCCTCCACGGCCTTGTACGCGAGTACCTGCCACATGCGCCGCTCCCCGGCGACACCCCCGCGCTGGAGTGGCTGCGCGCCATGAAGGACGCCCTCCCCAGCGGGGCGCGACGGCACATCCCGGCCATTGAGAGGCGCGCGGCGGACATCATCCGCGCGGCGGAAATCCACGCCGCGGAGTGCGGGACGCTGTTTCCCTTCACCCGCCCCATGCTGACGACCCTGCGCGCGGACGGCATCGCCACCGCCATCATCACCCGCAACTGTACCGACGCCGTGCTGACGCTGTTTCCGGATATTCACAACGCGGCGGACGTGTTTCTCTCCCGCGACGACATCACCAACGTAAAGCCCCACCCGGACCACGTGGGCGCGGCCCTGCGCGCCCTTGGCATTGGCCCGCAGCACGCCCTGATGGTGGGCGACCATCCGCTGGATATTGAAACCGGCCGCCACAGCGGCACCGCCACCGCTGGCGTCCTGACCGGACAGGCGGACCGCGCCCGCTTCCTGGCCTGCGGCGCGCACCACATCGCCGACGACGCGGACGCACTGGTCCGCGCCTTACGCGCCGAGGGCCGCCTTGTTCCCGCCCCGCCCCTCATTCCCAACTAAACGCCGTTTGGCTTAATCTTAAGCGGCGGCGCCGGACACAGGCCTCCCCGTGCCCCCAAGCCGCGCCCTTTCCCCGCCCCACGGCCGACGCGCCCCCTTCCTTGCCCACGGGGGAAGACACAGCCCCCAAGTTGCGGTATACAAGAAGAATCGTGAACCATCTCCAGCGTCTGGAGAGGCGCTTCCACTTCCGCAGCAACGGAGCCGTTATGACGAAAAAGGCGCTCATCACCGGCATCACCGGTCAGGACGGCGCATATCTGGCCGAATTTCTGCTCAAGAAAGGGTACGAGGTCCACGGCATCAAACGGCGCGCGTCGCTGTTCAATACCGACAGGGTGGACCACCTGTATCAGGACCCGCACGAAACGGGCCGCCGCTTTGTCCTGCACTACGGGGACATGACGGATTCCACCAACCTCATCCGCATTGTTCAGGCCGTGCGCCCGGACGAAATCTACAACCTTGCCGCGCAAAGCCACGTTGCCGTGTCCTTTGAAACGCCGGAGTACACCGCAGATTCCGTTGGCCTTGGCGCGCTGCGCCTCTTGGAGGCCATCCGCATCCTCGGCCTTACGGACGTGACGCGCTTCTATCAGGCGTCCACGTCGGAGATGTTCGGCAAGGTGGCGGACATTCCGCAAACCGAAGACACCCCCTTCTATCCGCGCTCCCCCTATGGCGCGGCCAAGCTGTATGCCTACTGGATTACCATCAACTACCGCGAGGCCTACGGCATGCACGCCTGCAACGGCATCCTCTTCAACCACGAGTCCCCAATCCGGGGCGAAACCTTTGTCACGCGCAAAATCACCCGCGCCATGGCGCGCATCAGCCTCGGCCTGCAGGACTGCCTGTATCTTGGCAACCTCTCGGCCCTGCGCGACTGGGGGCACGCCAAGGACTACGTGCGCATGATGTGGATGATGCTCCAGCAGGACAGGCCGGATGACTACGTGGTCGCCACCGGCACCCAGCACACGGTGCGCCATGTGGTGGACCTTGCCGCCAAAAGCGCGGGCATCGACATTGATTGGAAAGGGGAAGGACAGGAGGAGCACGGCGTGGACACGGCAACGGGCAAGACCATTGTGGCCGTGGACCCGCGCTACTTCCGCCCTACCGAGGTGGACACCCTGCTGGGCGATGCCACCAAGGCCAAAACGCAGCTGGGCTGGGAGCCGAAAATTACGCTGGAGAATATGATCCACGAAATGGTGGCGGCGGACCTTGCCGACGCGCGGCGCGACGACCTGTGCCGCAAGGAAGGGTTCCGCATTCTCAATCACCACGAATAGTGCGGCGCTTCGCGGCTACAGACGCTGGGCGCGCAGCTGGGGGCAGGCCCCGGCGCGGACCTCGTAGACGCCTATGGCGCCCCAGCCCGGCCACGCCAGCCGCCGCGCCATATGCCCCGCCGTAAGCAGGACGCCCGTGGTCCCGCCACGGGCCATGTAGTCCCTGTACAAGCGGTAATGCTCGCCCCCGGCAAGGCGCTCCACACCGTGGGCCACAGCCCCGGCCATGCGCGCGGAGACGCTCTGCGGCAGGGCGTAGTCCGTGATGAGCACGCGCCCGCGCGGCCCGGCAACGCGCAGGGCTTCCTCCAGCATGGCAAGGCGCGTTTCGTGCGGCTTTTCATGTATGGCAAAGGAGAGAAGCACCGCGTCAAAGCTGTCGCGCGCAAGGGGCAAATGCGCCGCGTCGGCGCGCAGAAGGCGCACCCACGGCGGACAGACGCGCCGCGCCACCGCCAGCATGGCCGCCGAGGCATCCACCCCCACAGCGCGGGCCACGCACGGCGGCAGGGTCAAAAACTGCCGCCCGGTCCCGCAGCACAGGTCCAGCACCCGCACCGCGCCAAGGTCCGCCAACAGCGCGGCAATGCGGCGGCGCACGGCCCACAGGGCCGGAGCGGTGACCGGGTCGTACAGAGGGGCTATGGACTCGTATTCATCGTGCATATCGGCCTCATGTCTGGTCGAGGGACAAGGCGCAGCCTTGCCGCGCGTGGTTCCCGCCATCCTAGCACCCACCCGCCGCACTGAAAACCTGCGGCCCGTGCCTCTGCCAGCGCCCTGCAATCCCGCAAGCCGGCGCCAAACATGCGCCTGCCGTTGGCCGAGCCACCACGCACCCTCGCCGCCGCGGCCTGCTCCATCACCCTGAAACCCTTCAAACTCATCAGTTGCCAGCGCAAACATCTTTCCGTAGAGTGTTCGGTCCTGAGGGAGACCTGCGCGCGGCACGCACAAAGAGCGCCGCTGCGCCCGGGACGGGTGAGAAGGGGTTTGAACCCACCGGGACGGTCTTTCCAGAGTAACAGCGCATAGGAGAAGAACATGGACAACGGCAAAATCGGTTCGCGCATCAAGAATTTTAGGGAGCGCAAAGGATGGACCAGAGAGGAACTGGCCGAAAAGACCACGCTGGATGCGGCGTTCATCACCTCCGTGGAGGAGGGCGAGGTGAACCCCGCGCTTGGCATCATGGTCAAGATTGCCCGCGCACTGGGCACAAGGCTTGGCACCTTCATGGATGACGAAATCACCAGCGACCCGCTCATCGTGCGACTTGCCGAAAGAAAAGAAGAGACCGTTGCCCACGCCAGCGGCGCGGCCAGCCCGGATATGACCTACTACCATTTGGGCCGTGGCAAGGCGGACCGCTCCATGGAGCCCTTCTTCATTACACTGGAACCAACGACAGAGCCGCAGGACCTCTCCTCCCACGAGGGGGAAGAGTTCATTGTGGTCGTCTCCGGCGAGGTCACCCTCGTCTACGGCAACGAGGAGCATATCCTCGGCCCCGGAGACAGCATGTACTACAATTCTGTCGTGCCCCACTATGTGGGCGCCCATGGCGACGCTCCGGCGCAGATTTACGCCGTCGTCTACGTTCCAGCCTAAGAGTGTAAGGAGGTTCCCGTGGGACGAGACATCGTGCACCACATCACCCTCGGCCAGCTTCTGGACGAGACCATTGCCAAATATCCCGACAACGAAGCCGTCGTCTACGTTGACCGCGACTTCCGCCTGACGTGGCGGCAGTTCGGTCAACTGGTGGACGACCTTGCCAAAGGCCTCATGGCCCTTGGCATTGAGCGCGGCGAAAAGGTGGCCATCTGGTCCACCAATGTGCCCTACTGGGTGGCCATGCAGTTCGCCACCGCCAAAATCGGGGCTATACTGCTCACCGTCAATACCAGTTACAAGGTCAGCGAGCTGGAGTACCTGCTCCAGCAGTCCGAGGCGGAAAACATCTTCGTCATGGACGGCTACTACGACACCGACTACGTGCTGACCATGTACGACCTCATCCCCGAGCTGCGCGAGCAGGAACGTGGACGCCTGAACAGCCCCAAGTTCCCGGCCCTCAAGCGCGTGGGCTACCTTGGCCCGCAAAAGCACCGGGGCATGTACTCCGTGCCGGAGATCGTGGGCGTCGGCAAAACCGTCACCGACGAGGACTACCGCGCGCGGCAGGACACCCTGGACCCCGAAGACGTGGTGAACATGCAGTACACCTCGGGCACAACGGGCTTCCCCAAGGGCGTCATGCTCACCCACCAGAGCATCGCCACCAACGGCTTTTGGATTGGCGAGAATCAGGGCTTTACGGACAAGGACACCCTGTGTCTGCCCGTGCCGCTGTTCCACTGCTTTGGCTGCGTGCTGGGCGTGTTGGCGGCTGTCTCCCATGGCACGACCATGGTCATCCTTGAAAAATTCGATCCTATCTTGGTGATGAAGAGCGTGGAGCAGGAACGGTGCACCGCCCTGTACGGCGTGCCCACCATGTTCATTGCCGTGCTCCAGCACGACCTGTTCAGCAAGTTCGACTTTTCCAGCCTGCGCACAGGCATCATGGCGGGCTCGCCCTGCCCGGTGCACATCATGAAGCAGGTCATGGAAAAGATGTACATGCGCGACATCACCATCTGCTACGGGCTCACCGAGTCCAGCCCCGTGATGACCCAAACCCGCATGGACGACACCATCCAGCGCCGCACCGAAAGTGTGGGCAAAGCCATGCCCGGCGTTGAGGTCCGCATTGTGGACCCCGAAACCGGCGAGGCCTGCGCCAACGGCGAACAGGGCGAAGTCTGCTGCCGCGGCTACCTGACCATGAAGGGCTATTACAACATGCCCGAAGCCACGGCCAAGACCATCGACCTTGACGGCTGGCTGCACTCCGGCGACCTTGGCGTCATGGACGACGAGGGCTACGTCACCATCACCGGCCGCCTGAAGGACATGATCATCCGTGGCGGCGAAAACATCTATCCCCGAGAAATTGAGGAATTCCTCTACACCATGGACGGCATTAAAGACGTGCAGGTGGCGGGAGTTCCCAGCAAAAAATACGGCGAGGCTGTCGGTGCCTTCATCATCCTGCAGGATGGCGTCAGCATGGAGCCCGAAGATGTGCAGGACCACTGCCGCGGCAAAATCGCGTGGCACAAGATTCCCCGCTACATCGCCTTCCTCGACGAATACCCCATGACGGCGAGCGGCAAGATACAAAAGTACAAGCTGCGCGACATCGCCGCAGAAATGTGGCCCAAGGCGTAGCCGCCACTGGGACAGATGGTACCGGGCGCATGCCGTGGGGGCAGCGCCCGTTTCATGATCGACGGTCCTTCCCGGACCGGTCCTCTACAGGAGAAGATAGGGATGGAAATGCACAATGAGGCGTACAAAGACATCGCGCCTCGCCTGCGCGGCCTGCGCGACGCTCTGGACCTGAGCGTTGGCGAACTGGCCGCAAAGGTCGGCGTGGACGAAGCCACCGTGGCCGGGTACGAATCCGGCACCATTGAGATTCCGGTGAGCTTCCTCTTCAACGTGGCTCAGGTCTGCGGCGTAGACCTGACGGTTCTGCTCTCGGGCGGCGACGCCCACCTCACCAACTATTCCCTCGTCAAAAAGGACGAAGGGCTGGCCGTAGAACGGCGCAAGGACTACGACTACAAAAGCCTTGCCTACAAGTTCACGGGGCGCAAGATGGAGCCTTTCCGCGTGCGCGTACCCGCCAAGGACGAGGCCAGCATGCACAGCGCCCAGCACCCCGGGCAGGAATTCATCTACATGCTCTCCGGACGGCTGGAAATCCGCCTTGGGGAGAACGCCGTGGTGCTTGAACCCGGCGACAGCTTCTACTTCGATTCCCAGACGCCCCACGCCCTGCGCGGCCTTGATGGTGCGGATGCGGAGTTCCTCGACGTCATTATCTAGGCGTTTCACCGCGCACGGTGAACCGCCGCCCCCACAGACGACGTCAGACGGAACCTTCCGCAACCCTTTTCACCACCGAGGTAGTTACCCATGGATAAGCTGACCCCCAAATCCTATAAGGAGTTTTGCGCCTCCTTCGCGCTGCGCGTTCCCGAAAAATTCAACTTTGCCTACGACGTCCTTGACGACATCGCCGCCAAGGACCCCACCCGCAAAGCCATCATCCACGTTGGCCCCGACGGCGTGCGCCGCGAGTACGACTTCCGCTGGCTAGCGCAGGCCTCTGCGCGCCTTGCTGATGCCCTCGCCCAGCGCGGCGTTGGCAAGGGCGACCGCGTGATGCTGCTCCTGTACCGCCGCATTGAATTCTGGGTGAGCATGATGGCGCTGCACCGCCTTGGCGCTGTGGCCATCCCCTCCCCGCACCTGCTCACGGAAAAGGACATCGTCTACCGCGCCAAAGCCGCAAGCATCACCACCTGCATCTGTGAAGACTCCGTGGCCGAGGTCGTGCAGGCCGCCGCGGAAAAGTCCCCCAGCATGACCACCCTTGTGCAGTGCGGCCCCGGCCAGCTGCTGCCCGGATGGGAGCACTACGACCACATCTGCGCCACCGCGCAGGACACCTTCCCCCGTCCGGCGGACGCCGCCGGCGGCGAGGACGCACTGCTTATCTTCTTCTCCTCCGGCACCACCGGCAATCCGAAGATGGTGGAGCACCGCCACACCTACGCGCTGGGGCACTACGTCACCGGCACGTACTGGCACAACCTTGAACCCGGCGACGTGCACCTCACCGTGGCCGACACGGGCTGGGGCAAGGCCGTGTGGGGCAAAATGTACGGCCAGTGGATGGCTGGCGCGACGGTGTTCGTCTACGACTTCCGCGGCCGCTTCGACCCCGCCGCCCTTTTGGACGTTATGGCGCGCGGCGGCGTGACGTCCTTTTGCGCGCCGCCCACGGTGTACCGCTTCCTCATCCGGCAGGACCTTGAGCGCTACGACCTCTCAAAACTGCGCTACTGCACCACAGCGGGTGAACTGCTGAACACCAGCGTCTTTGAGGACTGGAAAACGCAAACCGGCCTCGAAATCCGCGAGGGCTACGGCCAAACCGAAACCACCCTGCAAATCGCCACCTTCTCGTTCATGACGCCCAAGCCCGGCTCCATCGGCAAGCCCGTCCCGGGCTGGGACATCGTGCTCAAGGGCGTGGACGGCGCCCTGTGCTCTCCGGGTGAGGAAGGCGAAATCTGCGTGCGGCTGGCCCCGGACAACCCCGTGGTGGGCCTGTTCAACGAATACGTGAACGAGCCGGAAAAAACCGCCGCCGTCAAATGCGACGGCTACTACCACACGGGCGACAAGGCATGGATGGACGAGGACGGGTACTTCTGGTTCCTCGGCCGCGTGGACGACCTGATCAAAAGCTCGGGCTACCGCATCGGGCCGTTTGAGGTGGAAAGCGCCCTTGTGTCCCACCCCGCCGTGGTGGAGGCCGCCGTTACCGGCGTGCCCGACCCCGTACGCGGACAGGCCGTAAAAGCCACCATCGTTCTGGCAAGCGATACTGAGGGCACGCAGGAGCTGGTGCGCGAACTCCAGCAGCACGTCAAGCGCGTCACCGCCCCGTACAAGTACCCCCGCGTCATCGAATTCGTGGACGAGCTGCCCAAGACCATCTCCGGCAAAATCAAGCGCGCGGAAATCCGCCAGCGCGACATGGAGTGCAGCTGCTAATTCAGCCCACCCCAAGGTCAAAACCATACCCGGCGGCACCGACACAGTCGGTGCCGCTTTTCCTTTCCCGGCCTTTTCAGTATGCTCGCGCCAGACACCACAGCCCCAACCGCCCATGAAAAACAGTCAACTGTACGCCATCCTTGAAAAGAACCAAGAAATCCAACGCCGGTTCTTTGAGATTGAGAGCGAAATCCTCACCATCCTCGACTACTCGTCGCTTTTCGCGCGCCTTGTCACCCTCATGCGCGACAGATGCAACGTGCCCTACGTCTGGATTTCCCTCATCGAGGACAGCGACGCCGCAGCCCTTGTCCAAGGCCTGACCAGCGCCGAGGACCTTGCCGGGCACCTGAACACCATCGACCGCGACAGCTTCCTGAACATCACCCGCGGGGGCATGCGCCCGGTCCTCGTCAATCAGGGCCTTGCGCCTTTTACGGCCCTGTATCCCGAGCCGCGCCCCGAGGGCATCGGCTCCATCGCCGTGGCGCCCATCACGCTGGACGGCTGCGTCATCGGCAGTCTGAATCAAGCCGACGTCAGCCCCACGCGTTTTACCCCGCACAAGGACACGGGGCTGCTCTCCCAGTTGGCCATCAAGGTGTCGCTGTGCCTCTCCAACGTGACCGCGCACGAGCGCCTGCGCCTGCTGGCCACCAGCGACCCGCTGACCACCCTCCTCAACCGCCGCGCCATGGAAGACATCCTGCGGCAGGAATTCGCCCGCGCCACACGCTACGACAGCCCCCTGTCCCTCGCCTTCATCGACCTTGACGACTTTAAAACCGTCAACGACACGCTGGGGCACGACGCCGGGGACTGTCTGCTCCACTTCTTTGCCACCACCCTCAAAACCCTCACCCGCGCCACGGACATCTGCTCACGCTACGCGGGGGACGAGTTTGTGGTCATCCTGCCCGAAACCACCGCCGCACAGGCCCTGCGCCTTATGCAGCGCGCCACGGCGTTCTTTGAGCGCACAACCACTCCCCAGTACGATCTGCAGGTCCGCTTCAGCTTTGGCATTGCCGAGGCGCACGAGCGCGGCGTCACCGGCCCAAGCAGCCTGCTCAAGCGCGCGGACAGCCGCCTCTACGACGACAAAAACGCCAAGCAGTGCCGCTAGCGCAAACAAAAACGGAGCCCGGCCATAGCCGGACTCCGCTTCATTGCGTTCTCTGCGCCCCGCTTGGGGCCTAGTCGTTTTCCGGACGCAACAGCAGCTGGTGCGCGCGGCCAAAACACATGCGCCGCACAATGGACACCACCGCAAAGGATGACAGCGCCGTGGACGCCACAAGCATCAGCATCACCACAATCTGATAGCGGCAGGCCAAAGCCGGGTCCGCCCCAGCCAGCACCTGACCGGTCATCATGCCGGGAATGGACACCAGCCCCACAGCCATCATGGAATTGATGGACGGAATCATGCCCGCGCGGATGGCCTCCTTGGTAATGGCGTCGCTGGCCTCGCGGTAGTCCGCGCCAAGGGACAGCTTCATCTCAATTTCCGTGCGGCTTTTGCGCAGGCCCGTGAACAGCCGCTCCAGCGCAATGGCCAGCGCGTTCATGGAGTTGCCCGCAATCATGCCGCCAATGGGCAGACAATACTGCGGCTCCCACCACGGTTTCGCGCCGATAACCACGCCCGTCACAGTAATGCCCACCAGCATGTAGCTGAGGATCATGGTCACAAATACGGGCAGGCCAAAGGACACATCGCGCTCGGGCACCCGCCCGCGTACAATATGCGCCGCCGCCGCAACCATCACGCAAAACACCGCCAAAAT
>NZ_JBUDSW010000069.1:0-14656 GCF_054921475.1 Desulfobaculum sp.
CGCCCCGCCGCCGTTTCATCCTACCACTCAACCTTCACGCCGTAGAGGTCGTCCAGCGCGTCCACAAGGGCCTCCATGGACCGCACGGGCTTGCTGAACACGTGGCGCGACGTCAGGCCCATGTCGCGTAGCGCCTGCGGCAGCACGTAATCCGCGGACCCGGTAAAAATAAGCACCATCAGGTCCGGCGCTTCGGCTTTGGCCTTCATGATAAAGTCGTTGCCGTCCATCCCCGGCAGGCGCATGTCCACGGTGACAAGGTCCGGGCCGATGCGGCGCAACACCTCCAACCCTTCCTCACCGCTTCCGGCGGCATGGACCTCAAATCCACAGTCCTCGAAGAAGTCCACCAGTGTGCCTCTGATGAACTCTTCATCGTCGATCACAAGTATGACGGGTTCTTCTCGGCTCATGCGGAGGCCTCCCTCACCGGCAGCCGGATGGTGAACTTGGCGCCCTTGCCGGGTGCCGACTCCACGTCAAACTGGCCGCCATGATTGGTGCATATGATAAAATACGACACGGACAGCCCAAGGCCCGTCCCGGTGCCCACGGACTTTGTGGTGAAGAACGGTTCAAACACGCGCTTGCGCACATGCTCTGGCATGCCGGGACCATTGTCCGTCAATTCTATGAGTATCTCCGCGCGCTGCAGCGCCGTGCGGATGGTAATGCGCGGCGTCTCGGGCGGCGGGTCCGCCTCGGCCATGGCCTGCGCGGCATTTTTGAGCAGATTCAAAAACACCTGCTCAATCTCCGTGGAACTGCACAGCGTGTGCGGCAGATTCGCGGCATAGTGCCGCTCTATCTCAATCTGCCGGAAGTCGAACTTCTTTTTAAGGTCGTAGTCGTTGGCCGCCAGTTCAATGGTTGAGTCGAGCAGGGTATTCAGATCGCAGGCCTGAATGCGCGACTCGCTGCTGCGGCTAAAGTTCAACATATTCTGCACAATCTTTGCGGCGCGGCTTCCGGCATCCCTGATGCCATCAATATACCCGGAAATGCCGCGCTCATCCATGTATTGCCGCATTTGCCCAAGGTCGATGCCAATCTCGCCCGCGGCCTTGGTGTTTGCGGAAAGCTCGGGCGACACACGCCGGGAGATGCTCTCCGCACACTGCATAATGATGCCCAGCGGGTTGTTGATTTCGTGCGCCATGCCAGCGGCCAGCCCTCCAACGGACAGCATCTTCTCCGCCTGAATCATCATTTCCTCAATGCGCGCCCGTTCCGTCACGTCGTCTATGCGCACAACCGCCCCCTCGAATCCCTCAAACACCAGCGGATACACGGTCAGGTCCTCGTAGCGCATGGCGCCCTCACCCATCATATGCGCCCGCCGTGGCGAAACCTGCGGCTTGCGCTCGGCCAATGCCGCCTCAACAAGCGCCGTCTCTCCGGCAAGTTCGGGCATGACGTCACTCAGGGCGCGGCCTTCGGCGTCGTCAAAACTCAGGCCCGTCATATGCTCGGCCTCGGTATTCCACTGCGTCACGCGGCCCTCGCCATCAAGGGCCACCAGCACCGACGGCATGGAGTCAATGATGGACTGGAGCATATTGCGCAACTGCCTGCGCTCCTCCTCGGCGCGCTTGCGGTCGGTAATGTCCAAAAAGATAGCAATGCCTGCAACCACCTCGCCCTGCTCGTCATGTACGGGTACGGCGTTGACCAGCACGGTGTATTCCTCGCCCGAGGTGTGCACCACCACCATCTCCATCCCGCTCAACACTTTTTCCTGCGTCATCGCCATAGCCAGCGGCAATTTATGGCGCGGCAACTCCCAGCCGTCCAAGTCGTAGGCGCGGAAGCGGATGGTCTCGGCATTGACGAATTCGCCGTCCACCATGCCCGTGGTGCCCACGGCCTCCTCGTTGATGCCCAGCAGGCGCTCGGCCTCCTTGTTGGATGCCGTAATAATCCACGACTTGGCATTGCCCTGCGCGATGACAATGGCAAAAGGCGCTTGGTGCAGCACCGCCCGCAGCAGCCGGTTGGACCTCGCCAACTCGTTGGTGGCGCGCTTGCGGCCCGTGATGTCCGAGTGGGTTCCGGCCATACGGTAAGCGCGGCCCGAGTCATCACGCACGCCCGTGCCCCGGCCCAAAATCCAGCGGTAACTGCCGTCCCTGTGCCGCAGGCGGTATTCAATCTCGAACTGGCTACGCACGCCGTCGCGGCACTCGCGGTTGACGCGCAGGACCATGTCTTTGTCATCGGGGTGGATGCGCTCCATCCACTCGCGCACATCGTTGTCTATCTCGTGGTCGGCATAGCCGATGATGCTCTTCCAACGCGGGGAAAAATAGATGGAATCCGACGCCACGTCCCAGTCCCAGATGCCGTCGTTGGCCCCCTGGACAACCAGCGCGTACCGCTCCTGACTTAGGCGCAACTCCTCGGCGATGCGTTCCTTTTCCTCCAGCTCGAATTCAAGGGCCTCGGTCCGCTCGCGCACGCGCTTCTTCAGCGTCCTGTTCACGGCGTAAAAGACAACAATAATAGCCAGCGCGGCCAGCAGGGTCAGCCCGCCAATACGCAAAAGGAACATGGTGCGCTTGCGGTCTTCGTCCATGTTGTACCACTTATCGCGCAGGGCCTGTGCTTCCTCCTCAGTGATGCTGTCCAGCCCCTTTTGCAGAATGTCGCGCAGGATGGGCAGGTCCTTGCGCACGGCAAAGCTGAAACGGTAGGTATACACGGCGTCCCCGGCCACCCGAATGTTCGCGAGGCCGTCCTTTTCGATGTAGTAGGCCGCAAGCCCAAGGTTCACCACAAAGGCGTCCACCACCTCAAAGGCGAGGTCGCGCAGCCCGGCCTGCGCCGTGGGAACAGGGACGATTTCAAAGCGCGAGGCGTAGCTATTTTTGAGGAAGGTATGGGTCGCGTAGCCGTTGACCACGGCCACCCGCCTGCCGCTAAGGTCCTCCAGCGTTGATGTGGATTGGTCGTCACTGCGCACCAGCAGCACACACGGCACCTCCACATAGGAGTTGGTGTATATAAGATAATCCTCGCGGTCCTTGGTAATAGTCAGCGCGGTGATGGCGTCGCCCTCGCCGCTGCGGAGCATATTGAGAACGGTGTTCCAGTCCGGGTGGGTCTTGTAGGTAAACTTGACGCCCAGCTTCTTCTCCACAAGGTGCAGGTAGTCCGCGCCAAGCCCGGAAAAGCGGCCCTCCTCGTCGGAGAATTCAAATGGCGGGAATTGCTGGTCGTAGACAAAGACGACGTCCGCGGCGTTTTTCCACAGCCAGTCGCGCTCCTCCTCGGTGAGGGGCGTCACAAGGCCGTTGGCTCTGGCCCCATGCCCTGCAAGGCATAGCAGCACAACCAGAATCATCTGGAAAAATCGCCTACTCTGCATGAACAGACCCCGGCTTGATGGCGGGACGCATACCGCAACTCAGAAAAAGACGAATCGGACCCGCCCGTCGCGCTTTATGCCAGACGCCCCAGCGGTCCCGCCAAAATGACGGAACTTCCTTCTTATTGAATCCCACAAAAGCCGCGGGATTGTCCACTGTGCGGGCAGAAAACTCCGCCGCACGCCCGCCCTGCCCCAACATTCTGCGCCGCGCCTGGGCCGCGCCAGCGCCCCGGCGCAACCTGCCGCCACTCTGGCACTCCTGCGCTTTAACGCATGCGCCGGGGCCTGCGCGCCACGCACAAGCTGGGGCCAACACCTGCGCGAGTATGCATTTCGCCGCTTGACAACGTTGAAGGGAGCTTCGTATAGCTTTAAATCATTGAAATTTCTTATCCGCGGACCTGTTTCCGGGTTCAGCGGTGCGCTCTAGCGCTGCGGTCACCCGGAATTAATACACAGCCAAGGGAGAGACCAATGTCGGATGCGCTCAAGACCCAACGGACCTACGCACTTGTAGGACACGGCGGCTGCGGAAAGACCTCGGTCGCCGAAATGCTGCTGCTCCAGACCGGCGTCATCAACCGACTCGGCAGGATAGAGGAAGGCACCACCGTCCTCGATACCGAACCCGAGGAAATCAAACGCCGTGGGTCCATTCTGCCGGGCTTTGCCTCGTACGAGTGGAACAAGAACACACACTTTCTCATCGACACTCCCGGCGACAACAACTTCGTCGGCGACATCGCCTACCTCCTCACCGCTGCGGACGGCGTCATCTTCACCATCGACGCCGTGGACGGCGCAAAGCCCCTGACCAAACGCCTGTGGGGCGAAGTCCACAAGGCTGGCCTCCCCGCCATCATCTTCATCAACAAGATGGACCGCGACCGCGCCGACTTTGACATGGCCTTCGACAGCATCTCCTCCATGCTCGATACCAAGCCCGTTCTGCTCTACATGCCCATCGGCCAGCAGGAAGACTTCCGCGGCGTTGCGGACATTCTGGCGAACACGGCCTATATCTACAACGAAGACGGCTCCTTTACCGAAACAGCCGTCCCCGGCGACATCGCCTCCGACGTTGAAACCCTGCGCGAAACCATGATCGAAAACATCGCCGAGAGCGATGAAGAGCTCATGGAAAAATACCTTGAGGAAGGCGAGCTCTCCGACGACGACATCGCCACCGGCCTGCGCAAGGGCGTCCGCTCCGGCGAGCTGACCCCCGTGGCCTGCGGCTCCGCCCTGCAAAACCGCGGCAGCAACATGCTGCTGAACCTGACGCAAGACCTGTTCCCCTCTCCCCTGGAACGCTCCCCTTGGCCCGGTGAAGACGGCGAGCAGCGCGAGTCCAGCCCGGACGCCCCCTTCTCCGCCTTTGTCTTCAAGACCATTGCCGATCCCTTTGCCGGACAGCTCTCCGTCATGCGCATCCTCTCCGGCACCCTTTCCGGCGACACACAGGTGCTCAACACCAGCACCGGCGACAAGGAACGCATCGGCCATCTGCTGCAGGTTGAGGGCAAAACCCAAAAGCCCCTCAAGGGCGAGGCCGGTCCCGGCGCCATTGTGGCCGTGGCCAAGCTCAAAAACGTGCACACCGGCAACACCCTGTGCGACGAAAAGGCCCAGTTCACCTTTGCCGCCCCGGCACTGCCCCCGGCGCTGATTTCCTACGCCCTCGCCCCCGAGGAAAAGGGCGAGGAGGACAAGGTCTACTCCGCCGTGCACAAGCTGCTGGAGGAGGACTTCTGCCTCAAGCTCACGCGTGATGCGGAAACCGGCGACATTCTGCTCTCCGGCATGGGCCAGCTGCACATTGAAATCGCCGTAGAGCGCGCCAAGCGCCGCTTCAAGACCAATATCCTGCTCAAAACGCCCAAGGTGCCCTACCGCGAAACCTTCAAGGGCAAGGCCGACGTACAGGGCCGCCACAAAAAGCAGTCCGGCGGACGCGGCCAGTTTGGCGACTGCCTCATCAGGCTGGAGCCCATGCAGCGCGGTGAGGGCTATGAATTCGTTGACGAAATCGTCGGCGGCGCCATTCCGCGCCAGTACATCCCCGCCGTGGACAAAGGCATTCAGGAGGCCGCCGCGCGCGGCGTGCTGGCTGGGTACCCGGTGGTGGACTTCAAGGTGCACCTCTACGACGGCTCGTACCACTCCGTGGACTCCTCGGAAATGGCGTTCAAGATTGCCGGTTCCCTCGCCTTCAAAAAGGCGGCGGAGCAAGCCAAGCCCATTTTGCTGGAGCCTGTGGTCCTCGTCTCCGTCTTTGTGCCCGACGATTTTATGGGCGACGTCATTGGCGACCTGTCCAGCCGCCGCGGCAAGGTCCTTGGGTCCGACTCACAGGGCGGCGTCACGGAAATCCGCGCCCATGTCCCCATGGAGGAAGTGCTCCAGTACGCGCCCGACCTGCGCTCCATGACGGGCGGTCAGGGCACGTTTACCATGGAGTTTGACCACTACGAGGAAGCGCCGCCGCAGGTGGTGGACAAAGTTGTGGCCAAGGCCGCAGAACCCGCCCATGCCTAGGGCGCACCCCTCTCCCGGCGAGGCAAAGCCCCGCCACCACCCCGCTGGCGGCCCGTGCGCCCCGCGCCACACATTCCTGTCACCACAGCCGCCCCTGCATGCGCAGGGGCGGCGTTTTTCGTCCTATGGCCGGTATTGCGCCGATTTTTCCGCGCCCGAGTGTCGGCTCGGGGACAGCGAAGGCAGGCAATCTGCGCCTTGTTTGTCGTCCGTATTTCCAGTACATTGCCCCCGCCGGGGTCATGTTTGCAGGCGCCCGGACACGATAACAAGGACATCGCACCACAACATGCTTAGAACCATATTCTTTTATTCCACCTACCTGCCGCTGACGGCAGTGCTTACCATTTTGGCCATTACCATCCCCAAGACCGCCCGCTGGTGCGCCCAATTCTGGAGCGCCTGCGCCGTGCGCTTTGCCGGCATCCGCGTGGAGGCGGACCTGGGGAATCTGGACCCAAGCCAGAACTATATCTTTATGGCCAACCACCAAAGTCAGCTGGACATTCCGCTTTTGTACACATCGCTTCGCCACTGGAGCATCGGCTTTGTGGCCAAGCAGTCGCTTTTTGACATTCCCCTGTTCGGCAACGCCATGCGCAACGCCGGGACCATTCCCATCGACCGGACCAACCGCCGCCGCGCCATGAAAAGCGTGGAGAAAGCGGTGGAGGAAGTCCGCGCCGGGCAGAACATTGTCATCTTTCCCGAAGGCACACGCGCCTTAGACCTTTCCTCGCTGCAGCCCTTCAAGGTCGGCGGCATGATTATCGCGCTCAAAACGGGACTTCCGGTGGTCCCGCTCGTTATCACCGGATCCGGCGAGACCCTGCCCAAAAACCGCATCCGCTTCGGCGAGAACCGCACCATTCGGGTCAAGGCTCTGCCCCCAATTACCACACAGGGGCGCTACACGCTCAAAGAGCGCGAACTCTTTAAGGACGACCTGTACCGCGCCATGAACGCGGCCTACATGGAGCAGCATAATGGCTGAACAACACGTCACCCTGACCCCGCTTGGCGGTCTGGGCGAGATTGGCATGAACTGTATGGTCATGGAGACGGGCGACTCCATGATCCTCATCGACTGCGGCCTGATGTTTCCGGAGGACTACCTCTTCGGCATCGACGTGGTCATCCCCCGGTTCGACTACCTCATTCAGAACAAGGACCGCCTCAAAGGCATCATCCTGACCCACGGACACGAGGACCACATCGGCGCGCTGCCGTGGCTGCTCCAGAATGTCCATGCCCCGGTGTTCGGTTCGGAATTCACCATCGCCCTGGTGCAGAGCAAACTGCGCGAGCATAACCTGCTGGACGACGCGGACCTGCGCACCGTCAACGGGCACGACCGCATCACGCTTGGCGACTTTGGCGTCACGTTCTTCCCCGTGTGCCACTCCATCGTGGGCGGCTTCGGCATGGGCATCGAGTCCCCGGCCGGACGCATCGTCCACACCGGCGACTTTAAGATTGACCGCAATCCCCTTGGCGGCGTGGCCACGGACCTTGACGGCTTTAAGCACTTTGCCGACGAGGGGCAGGTGCAGCTGATGCTGTCCGACTCCACCAACGTGGAACGCGACGGCTTCGCCCTCACCGAGCGCGAAATCAAAAGCTCCCTGCACGACATTTTTGACGGGCACGACGGACGCATCATCGTCACGCTCTTCTCCAGCCACATCCAGCGCATGCAGGAAGTCTTTGACCTTGCCGCCCAGTTCGGGCGCAAGGTGGCCGTCAACGGCCGCAGCCTGCTGCGCAACATCGACCTTGCGCGCGAGCTGGACTACCTGCGCGTGAAAAGCGACACCATCATCGACATGGAGGACATCCCCTCCTATCCGGATTCGGAAATCGTTCTGCTGGTGACGGGTTCGCAGGGCGAGCCGCTGGCGTCGCTGTCGCGCATTGCCTCGGGCGAGCACCGGCAGCTCTCCATCCGCGAGGGCGACCTTGTGCTCATGTCCTCGCGCTTCATCCCCGGCAACGTGCGCGCCATCACCAAGGTCATCAACAACCTCTACCGCCTCGGGGCGGAAGTGCTGTACGAGCGCGTGCAGGGCATCCACGCATCGGGTCACGCCCACCGCGAGGAACTGAAAATCATGCTGGAGACCGTGCGGCCCAAATTCTTTGTGCCCGTGCACGGCGAATACCGCCATCTGGTCAAGCACTCCCGCCTTGCGCGCGAATGCGGCGTTGCCCCGGAGCGCGCCCTTGTGCTGGAAAACGGCGACCCGCTCACCCTGCTGGCTGACGGCGGCATCCGTCTGGAAGACAGCGTGCCCGTGGACCAGATTCTGGTGGACGGCAAAGGCGTTGGCGACGTGGGCCAGACCGTGCTGAAGGAGCGCCAGCTTCTCGGCGGCGAGGGCATGGTCATCGTCACCCTTGTGGTGGACGATGAAACCGGCGAAATCCTTGTCGGCCCGGACATTTCATCCAAGGGCTTTGTGTTCGAGCAGCAGTACAGCCACCTGCTGGAAGACGCCAAATGCATCGTACTGGATATCTTCGAGAACATTCCCCCCGGCGAGACGGGCAAGCTCAAGGAGCGCATCCGCTCCTCCCTGCGCCGCTTCTTCCGCCGCGTCATCGACCGCGACCCCGTGGTCATGCCGCTGGTGATGCAGATTTAGCGCCGCGCCAGAGCGCACACATTCAAGCGGGCCGCCTTCCTCTCGGAAAGCGGCCCGCTTTTCGTTCCACTGACAGGCACCACTCAACCCGTCAGCAGAAACATCCGAATCACCCATATGCCGGTGAAAATCTGCCAAATAGCCAGCGCCAGCAGCAGGGCGTTGTTCGCGCCATGGACAAGGGGGAGTACTGTGCGGCGCTTGCGCTTTCTGTCCAGCACCTCACCCGTAAAATAGCCGGTCACGAGCAGCGGCAGCATGATGAGCCCCACCACAAAGTGTGTGCCCGTCAGGTCAGAGGTCCCCCACTTGTAGCGCGTCATGCCCGCGCCCCACACAAAGGCGACAAACCAGACGATGATGACAACCCGCCCCCAGAACACATGCCGCTTCCAGTCGAACCGCGTGCGCTTTTTGAGGTGCGACATCATAAAGCGCTTGATGCCCAGCACCAGCACATACACGGCCAGAAGCGTGCACAGGAATTGCACGATGGGATGCACCCAAAGCATAGTTCCCCCTTTGCGTTCAGCGTGGTCTACAGGCCTAACAGCAGCGCCGCGAAAATGAGCGGCATGGACGCATTCAGCCAAGCCATGGCGCGGCGGGAGCGTCCCCACACGCCGCACAGCCCAACTCCAGCCCCGGTCACGGCGCAGATGCCCAGCATCCACGGCGCAGCCTCCGGCGCGCCCACAAAAACCGGCAGCGTCAATGCGGTGGTAAAGTACGCCACCACCCATAAATACATCAGCGGACGGTACACGGCCACAGGCAGGCGCACAGGCGGCAAAGGCAGCCGCGCCGCCACGTAGTCCTCATGGTGCAGTTCCGCCAGCATCCAAAAATGCGGCACCTGCCACAGATACACCACCACACACACCGCGAGGATTCCCGGCGCATCAGGCGCGCCGCCAGCCGCCAGCCAGCCCACGTAGGGCGGCATGGCGCCGGGGACGCCGCCCACCAGCACGGCAAGGCCCGTGAGGCGCTTAAGCGGCGTATACAGCCCGTTGTACAGGGCCACGACCCCCGCGCCAGCAAGGACCAGCGCCCCGGCCCCGCGCGGCCCCGCGCCCAAGAAACCAGCAGCGGCGTATAGCGCAAGGCCAACCGCCATAAGCGCCGCCGCCCACAGCGTGGCAAGGCGGGGCGACATGCGGCCAGCAGGCACAGGACGCGACGCAGTCCGCCGCATGCGCGCGTCCAGCACGCGCTCCTGCACCTGATTCAGCGCCGAGCATCCCCCGCACAGGGCAAAGGACCCCGCGCACACGGCAAGGCCAGCCCCAAGGGGGACGCCACTCTCTAAGCCAAGCAAAAAGCCAAACAGCGCGGCTCCAGCCACCATAGCGCTGATGCGCGGACGCGCCAGCGCCATGCATGCCGAGGCCCTGCCGCCCGTGCTCATCCGCCCGCCTCGCTCAGGCTTTTCAACCAGTCCACCAGCGCGCTGAGGTCATCCTCGCTCAGGTGTCCATAGGGCGGCATGATGGGCTGGTAGCCCTTGGAAATCACCGCCTCCGGCTCAAGGATGGCCTCGCGCAGGTAGGCTTCGTCCGCCGTGGCCTGCTCCTCCACACCATCACGCAGGACCGCAACGGTGCTGCCATACAGATTCTTAAACGTCGGCCCCGCAATTTCGGAACCGTCCGTGGAGTGGCAACTCAGGCACCCTTCGCCCTCGGCCACACTGCGGCCCATGGGCATGGTCATGGCTCCTTGGTTCGCCATCCAGTTGACCATCTCCAGCAGGTCCTCCTCGGGAATAACGCCGTCATAGCCGGGCATCATGGCCTGATAGCCCTTGACCACCTCGGCATTGGGGTCCAGCAGGGCGCGGCGCAGATACGGCTTGTCCGCCACCACTTCGGCCTCCGTGCCATCGGCCTTCACCACCTGCCGCGTGGTGCCGTAGATATTCTTCAGCGTTGGGCCAACGCCGTCACTGCCATCCAGCGAGTGGCAACTGACGCACCCGTATTCCTCAAGGAGCGCCTTGCCCTTGTCCGCGGCCTTGGTATCGGTTTCGCCCGTGTACCACGCCCCGAATTCGTCCTCGGGCACCACGCGCACCACGCTCAGCATATTGGCGTGCTTCAGCCCGCAATACTCCGCGCACAGGATGTCATAGTCCCCGACCTCCTCGGGCCGAAACCACGCATAGGTGTTCATGCCGGGGACCGTGTCGCGCTTGATGCGAAACGCCGGGACGTAGAAGCTGTGCAGCACGTCTGTGGACGTCATGGTCAGCTTCACCGGGGTGTCTACAGGCACGTACAGGACATTGCTGCGGCGGCCGTTGTCGTAAATGAACGCCCACGACCACATGCGCCCCTCCACCCGCACCTCAAGGGCGTCCTCGGGCGCGGACTGCAAGGCCTTGAAGCTGTCCCACCCGAACCAAAACATGCCAAGGGCAAGGATGGTGGGGATGAGCGTCCACATCACCTCCAGCCACACGCTTTCGCGTACGTTTTCGGCCTCGGGATGGCGGGTATGGTGATACCGCCACAAGAACCAAAGCATCAGCCCCGTCACCAGCGCCAGTACGGCCACGGAAATGACGAAGATGATAAGGAAGGCAAAATCAACCTTTGCCGCTGCGTCCACACTCGGATTCATGGCAGCCTACCTGTATGCTGTGTCGAAGAACGTCAACCCGATGAATATCGCCAAAATAACAAACGCCGTGATGACCATGATATGAAAGGTCCTGTTCTCGTAGCGCAGATGCATGAAGATGAGCACCACAAGAAGCGCCTTGCTGGTGGCAATGGTCAGCGCGATGACGACATTCAAAAAACCAAAATTAATCTCCGCGGCTCCCACCGTGACGACGGTCAGCACCAGCAGGGCCGCCCATACGCCCACAAGCAGCCGGTACGGCAGGATATGATGATCGCCATTTTCCGAGTGCATAGCGCGTCTCCCGTCCTTAGGTGACAAGATAGAAAAGCGGGAACAGATAAATCCACACAAGGTCCACCAGATGCCAGTACAGCCCGGCATTCTCCAGCGTGACGAAGTCGTCCCCCGTGACCTTGCCCACATGCACCAGCCACATCACCCAGCCAATGACGCACATGCCGATGATCACATGCAGGCCATGCAGCCCCGTCATGGTGTAGTACATGGCGTAAAACACGGCCTTGCCGTGCTCCATGTCCGTCATCAGGTCCGAGCCGGGATAGATGCCGTGGTGGATCTTGGCGCTCCATTCAAAGTACTTGTTCACGAGGAACACCCCGGCAAAGGCCACGGTCAGCCCAAGGAAGAGCATGGTCCGCTTCATGTCATGGTACTGAATGGCGGACACGGCCAGCGCCATGGTCAGGCTGCTGGTGATAAGCACCACGGTATTCGCCGCGCCAAAGGGCACGCTCAGCGTCAGGCTTCCGGCATGAAACCCAACGGGATAGCGCGCCAAATACACGGCAAACAGCACAAACAGCCCGCCAAAGAGCAGTATCTCCGTGAACAGGAACAGCCACATTCCCATCTTCGCGCCGGTGTAGTCCTTCAAGGCGTCATGCGTCATCAGCCTTTACCCCCGAGAAGTCGTACGGTCCGCGGTCCACAACGGGAACCGACGGGAAGTTGTGATGCGGCGGCGGAGACGGCAGCGTCCACTCCAGCGTGGCGCCGCCCCAGGGATTCTTGCCCACCTTTGGCCCGTGGCGCATGCCCTGCCACAGGTTCCAAAACATCAGCGCCAAGGCCACGGCCGTAATCCACGAGCCAATGGTGGAGACAAAGTGCATGTCCGTGTACTGGGGCAGATAGTCGTAGTACCGCCGCGGCATGCCCTCCATCCCCAGCACCAGCATGGGCATGTACAGCACATTCATCCCCAGCAGCAGGAGCAGCGCGCTGATATTGGCCCGCCGCATGTTGTAGGAACGCCCAAAGACCTTGGGCAGCCAAAAATGCATGGCCCCAAACAGCCCAAACCCCGTGCCGCCAAAGATCACATAATGGAAGTGCCCCACCACAAAGTAGGTGTCGTGCACATGCACGTCTGTCCCGGCGCTGCCCAGCACCAGCCCGGTCAGCCCGCCGATGGAAAACAGGAAAATGAAGCACATGGCAAAGGTCATGGGCGGGTCCAGCCGTATGGCCCCCTTGTACAGGGTGGCCACCCAGTTGAAGACCTTCACCGCCGAGGGGATAGCCACCACAAAGGTAAGCAGGGAGAAGATGAGCACCGCCGTGTCGCTCATGCCGCTGGTAAACATGTGGTGCGCCCACACCAGCGACCCGGCAAAGGCAATGGCAAGGCTGGAGACCGCAATGGTCTTGTAGCCAAAGATGTTCTTGCGCGCGAAGACCGGGATAATCTCGGACACCACGCCCATGGCGGGCAGCACCATGATGTACACCGCCGGGTGGGAATAAATCCAAAACAGATGCTGATACAAAATAGGGTCGCCACCGCGCGCGGGGTCAAAAATGCCCATGCCCAAAACGCGCTCCGCCGCAATAAGCAGCAGCGTAATGCCAAGGATGGGCGTTGCCAGTACCTGTATCCACGCCGTGGAGTACAGCGTCCACACAAACAGCGGCAGGCGCGAGAACGTCATGCCCGGTGCGCGCAGGCGGTGGATGGTGACGATAAAATTCAGCCCCGTCAGAATAGACGAGAACCCGAGGATGAACACCCCGGTTACGGCAAGGCCCACATTGGTCGTGGTCTGCGTGGAAAACGGCACATAGAAGGTCCACCCCGTGTCGGGCGGTCCGTCGCCGCTAAACAGCGCGGTAATGGCAAACGCCGCGCCAATGATATACAGCCACCACGAAAAGTTGTTCAGCCGCGGAAAGGCCACATCCTCCGCCCCAAGGTGCAGGGGCAGAATAATATTGCCGAAAGCCGCGGGCACGCTGGGGATGACCACCAAAAAAATCATCACCACGCCATGCAGGGTAAACACGGCGTTGTACGTCTGCGGGCCCATGATGGTCTCGCCCGGGGCAATAAGCTCCAGCCGGATGGCAAGGCCCAGCATAACGCCCACGATAAACATGGCGAGGATGCATCCCAGATAGAGCAGTCCAATCCGCTTGTGGTCCGTGGAGAATATCCACGACCGGATGAGGCCGCTGCCTTCAACCGGATTCAGAAATCCCGGACCATAGACCTCGGTCGCGCACATGCCTCTTCTCCTCGCACGGTTGGCGGATGCCCACGAAGGGGCGCATCCATGCATTCAACACGAACGGAAACAGCTGGCAGGCTGTGGCCCACAGGCGGCGCTAGTCGCGCTTTTTGCGCCCGGATACCAGCAGTATGACAAAAAGAATCACGGCAAACCCAAGGATGGAGAACCCAGCAACGCGCATGGTGTCGAACACATAGCGCCGCCCCTCGGGGTCGTAGTCGAAGCAGAAGGACAACAGGCGCTTGACGGACACGCCAACCTTGCCCTGCGCCGCCTCCGTGGCGGCCATGGTCACATCAAAGGGGAGAAAGTCCGTGCCGTAGAGATACCGGACAATCTTGCCGTCCGGGGCCACGGCCACCACCACCGCCGCATGCACAAAGGCGTTTTCCACCCGGTGAAAGCGGAAGCCAATGGCCTGCATGGCGCGGTCGATGTTTTGCTTATCGCCGGTCAGATACAGCCAGTGCTCCGGCGGAAACTCGCCCTGCATGGACGCCATATAGTTGCGCTTTTTGCTGGCGGCCACCTTGGGCGTGTCGTACTCGTCAAAGCTGATGGACACCACGCGCAGCTCCTGCCCCGGCGTCAGGGCCACATCCGGCAGGATGCGCGCAAAGGACGACAGCATCAGGTTACACACGCTGGGGCAGGTATAGTACACGGGCATAATGATGGACGGCGCGGTCAACACGTCGCGCAGGTCCACCTCGTGTCCGTTGGAATCCTTGAGCGTAATGCCGCGCGGGATGTACTCGCCCAGCTTTTCGTCCACGCCAACGTCCATGTCCGGAACGGCTTCGCCCTCGGCCATAACCTCCTGCATCATGGCCTCATGGTCGTGCCCCGGCATGTCAGCCATATCCCCGGTCATATTGCCGTGCATGTCCGAGGCATTTCCTGCGGGCATCGTATGCCCGTCGTGTTCACTGGCGGGCATC
>NZ_JBUDSW010000070.1:0-14619 GCF_054921475.1 Desulfobaculum sp.
CTGACCCCGATATGCTGGACACGGTCGCCCAGTCCGCCCCGGTCCGGGTGTATAAGGAGCGGACCGACTGCGCCGAGGCGTCTGTCGCTTTGCATCCGCGCGACCAACGGACCAAGCCAGTTGGGGGTGACGATGGTGTCGTTGTTCAGAAAAAGGACATACTGGCCTGTTGCCGCCGATGCGCCGCGGTTGCAGCCTGCGGCAAAATTGAGGTTGCGTTCGCTACGCTCGTAGCGGAAAGCTCCGCCAAAAAGCTGGCGTCCCAAGACCTCGCATGCGCTGACGGTTTCATCGGACGAACCATTATCAACAACAATGACCTCGTAGCGGACGGCTTCGTTCGCGGCGGCGATACTCTCAAGGCAGTCTTTCGTCAGATTCCATTTATTGAAAACTGGTATCACGATGGATACATCATAGTGTGCAGTCATGAGTGCGTCCCGGTTCGTCTTCGTTCGTGTCGCGGTGCCAAGAGTGTGGTGCCAATAGTGTGCTCGCAGTTGTGCAGAAAATCAGGTCTGATGTCGCTACGCGTCTCAAGTGTGCAGTGCGTTTTTGGTCTACATACCGCGCTGTGCTGTAAGCCGCGCATCAGTCAGGAAAAGAGGCGCATTCTGTTATGAGGCGTTTTACAGAAAAACGTATATCGCCAAAGTGAACACGGTCTTCTCAACATCCTCCCAGAAAATTTTGACATTTCTCCTGCTCTGCCTCACATAAATGCACTATCCATACCAGCCCGCAACGATCGTCAGTGAATTTCCGCAGACAGCAGCCCTTCCCGAGGCTCGGCGCGACGTAGGGAGCGACACGGCAGGCAGACAGACCGTGGCTTCAGACGCGGGCGCAACATTCAGCCCTACGCAGAAGAGACTGCAAGCGAGACGTGTCGACACGCTGACACCTTCCACCTATCGGCCACATAACGGCATAACAAAAGACCCGGCAGGAAATTCCTGCCGGGTCTGATGCGTGCTCTATTCAGTCAGGCTGAAAGGACTGGGTTAGGCGAAAGCCTTGCCCTGGAAGTCCGGAACAACCTGCTTCTTGCGGGACATGCAGCCCTGCAGCCAGAAGGAACGATCGCCAGCGTCCACGCCGAAAGCCTTCTTGAAGACTTCCTTGTCGTCGGACACGAAGAGCATCTCGGTGCCTTCCTTCATGATGTCGGTGAGCATGAGCATCACGGTGTGATGGCCCTTCTCGTCCTTGACCTTCTGAATCTCTTCGTACAGGCCGTCCACGTAGGGCTTGAGGATGTCGAGGTCCACAACTTCCAGCTGGCCGATGCCAACGCCGTTGCCGGCCATGTCGAAGTCCTTGTAGTCGCGGAATACGAGGTCGCGCATGGGGGCACCATCGACGGCGCTCTTCACCTTGAACATTTCCATGCCGAGTTCGGTCACGTCGGAGATACCGGCGGCCTGAGCCATTTCTTCAACGGCCTTCTTGTCGGCGTCGGTGCAGGTGACGGACTTGAACATAACGGTGTCGGACAGGATGGCGCAAACCATGGCACCAGCGATGCTCTTGGGGATCTCGATGCCGTAGTAGTCGTACATGCCCTTGAGTGCGGTGCAGGTACAGCCAACGGGCCACACCCACATTTCCAGCGGATTCGGGGTAGCCAGGTCGCCCAGCTTGTGGTGGTCGGCCACGGCGACGACTTCGGCTTCGGCGATGTCGGCGGGCAGCTGCGTCAGCTCGGTGGTGTCGACGATGGCGACCTTCTGGCCAGCCACGGAGGTTACAACCTCAGGAGCGGTCAGACCGAACTTTTCCAGAACGAAAGCGGATTCGGGGGTAACCTCGCCCTGAGCGACGGGCTTGGCTTCCATGCCACGCTTGCTGAGCAGGTCGGCAAGGGCAATGGCGGCGACGATGGAGTCAGTATCAGGATTCATGTGACCGAGAACTAACATTGACAAATCCTCCTAACAATGGATTTAGCGCGAAAGCTTAGGCAAGTTGACGCTGTAAGTTTGTGCCAAATAGCACAAAGGTCTTGTCCTGCCAAGAGCCTACGCACTCAAAAAAAATGTATGGGAATCACGGGCCTTTTGGACCATTTCCCGCCAACCGGCGGCTCTGAGCCTACAAAAACTTTGCGCAAAAAGGAACAAGAAAAGCACGCCGCTTAAAAATATCGATAAACCGACAGATATCGGGCCCACAATCAAAAATCAACCCATTGACATAACAGAGTTTTTCAAAATCGCCCGCCCGTCCGCTCTCCCCTGCCAGACGCAAAAACGGCCCGCATGAGGGTACTCATACGGGCCGTTGGTCGCAGAAATTCTGCCGCAATTGGTCTGGGGGTTAAAACGTCCCCAGCGCCGCAAGCGCGGCAATGCCGCCGGCAAGGACAAAGATGAGGGCATAAGCCTTGGCGGAGCGCAGGGACAGCAGTGGCCCAATGGAGGCGGCAATCCACAAATGCCCCCACGTAACAGCGTCCGCGGGCAAATGCAGGAAGCCGCGCATCAGGAAGAAATTCACGATGACGATAAGCACCAGAACGCTGGCCTCAAAAAACGCAAACGACAAGACGCCCATCTGCATGATGGAGCGCCTGACAAGGCGACCCGGCGCGTAGTCGCTGGGGCTGGCGCTCAGGCCGACCTGCGCCTGCAAGCTATTGTAGGAGGCGTTCTGGAAGTTCCTGTGCAGGTACTCCACCCGCGCCGCTATCCACCCAAGGGGCAAGCTGAAGAGCAATGGGAACACCACCTCGGCGGGCGTGGTGAAGCCAAAAAAGTGCACCAAAGTGAGCGCGGCAAGGTTCGCCGCCGCGGCATTGGGAGGTATAAACGTCCCTGCGGGGATGAGGTCGAGCCAGAACAGCTCAAAAAATGCGGAAACACTGAGGGCGAGGGTCATATCGCCGGTGACAAGCCCCCAGATGAGGCCCTGCACCATGGGGCGTTCAATGATGCCGACAGTGACGGCAAAACGCCCGAGAGAGCTCAGGGCAAAAAAAAACCGACCGCCACAACCGTGGCAATGCTCGCAAGCGGAGTTCCTACCATGTTCGTCTCACATGCACGGGTTCCGTCGGCACGCAGCGGAAGTCGAGTTCCACGCCGGTGGACGAGAAATAGCCAAGACAGTCGTTGTCTTCCTCGGAAAGGGAAACGTGGGCGCACAGCTGCTGTTTGCCCGGTCCGTAATGCAGGTTGCCAAGGTTGAGCACCCCAAAGCCGAGGCCATCTTCATGGGCGCGGCGGGCGTCCTCGCACGAGGCGAAGAGGACCAACACATCGGGGTCCGGGTCCGGCCCGAACTTGGCATGCATAAACGCGGCGAGCCCCGCCACGTCCACAAAACACTTCTCCACCCCGTGTGGGATGGCAAGCCCCATAATTTCCTGCCGCAATGGGTCGTGGGCCACGTCGTCATTCGCCACGACAATCCAGCGCGACTTGGTGAAGGGGAGCCACGTTTCGATAATCTGACCATGGATCAGTCTGTTGTCCACGCGCACCCAATACATCTTAGCCTTCCGCGACCTTGCGCCGCAGAATTTCGCCTGCGACGACAATACCCTGACAGCCGGCGCTTGCGGCTTCGCTGGCAAGGCTTTTCAGTTTCATGGATCGGGTACCAAGCACTTTGAGCAGCATGGGCAGATTCACGCCGGTGATGACCTCCAGCGGCCCGGAGCCCATAAGGGACAGGCTGAGGTTGGTGGGAGTGCCACCAAACATGTCGGTCAGCATCAGTACGCCGGCGCCTGCATCGACGCGCTCCACGGCTTCGCGCAGGTTCTGGAGAATTTCGTCCATCTCCTGATCCACGCCCACACCGATGGCTTCGCAGTATTCCTGCTCGCCAAGGATGACCTCGGCGGCATTCAGCAAATGCTCGCCGTACTCCGCGTGGGTGACGATGACCACACCGACTGTCTTGGTTGTCTTTTCGCTCATGATACCCGCTAGCGCGCTACTTACGGCGCGAATGGAATTTCGTCCTTCACCCGCCTCATTCGAGGTCGAGATGCCTGTGCTCAAGAAATACGGAATACTCTGCCTGACGCAGAGAGTCAAAGACGGCTTCGGCCACGGCGACGGACCTGTGCCTGCCGCCGGTGCACCCAATGGCAACCGTCAGCCTGTACCGCCCTTCCCGCGCGTAGCACGGCAGGACATAGTGCAGGAAATCAAGCTGTTTCTCAAGGTATTCCCCGCCCTCTGGCGAGCGCAGGACAAAATCTGAAACCGCCTTGTCACGGCCCGTGAGGCTCCGCAGGGACTTTTCAAAATACGGATTCGGCAAAAAGCGCAGGTCAAAGACAAGGTCCGCGTCCGTTGGCACCCCGTGCTTAAAGCCAAAGGTCACCAAATACACGTGCAGGCCATAGCATTTGTCCTGCAGGAAATTCCATTTCTCCTGCAACGTGCGGCGCAGGTCGTGGATGGAATAATCCGAGGTGTCGATGACAAGCTCGGCCAAATCGCGCACCGGGGCGAGCAGGCGGCGCTCCTCCACAAGGGCGCGGTCCAGCCCAACGCCCTGCTCCAACGGATGCGGACGGCGGGTGGCCGCATACCTGCGGCGCAGGACATTCTCTCCCGCCTCAATGAACACCACGCGCGGCTCCACGCCGCTTTCGGCAAGGATGCCCCGTGTCTGTTCCCATTTGGCGGTAAAGTCCGAGTGACGCACGTCCAGCCCAAGGGTCAACCCTCGGTGGTACACCTCTTTCTGACGGCGAAACAGGTCCACGAATTCAGGGATGACATCCGGGGGCAACCCGTCCACGGAGACGAAGCCAAGGTCCTCAAAAACCTTCAGGGCAGTGGATTTGCCCGCTCCGGAAAGACCAGAGAGGATAATGACGGGAAAATCCGGCTCGGTGGCCGCTCCCGGCACGACAGATTCCATGCTTAGGCTCCCTTGATAAGGCGGACCAGTTCGTCCTTATCGCCAGCCTCCAAGAAGGCCGTGCGGAACTTCTCATCCTTGAGGGTACGGGAGATGTGGGCAAGGATGCGCAGGTGCATCCCGGCCACCTTTTCCGGCGCAAGCACAAGGAAGAAGATGTGGCAGGGCTTAAAATCCAGCGCATCAAAGTCAACGCCCTCGCGGCTTCTGGCGGCAACGACGACGATGTCGTCCAGCCCCTCCAGCTTGCCGTGGGGGATGGCGATGCCGTCGCCGATTCCAGTGGTGCCGAGGGATTCCCGTTCCAGCAGGACGTCCTTGGCCTGTTCAGGGTCAATGCCCTGCACATGCTGCGCAGCCCCGGCCACAAGTTCGGCCAGAACCGAAGACTTGGTTCTGGCCGAAAGTTCAGGGAATATCAAATCGCTATCGACAAAATCTCCGAGCTTCATTCGTACATCCCGGGATCAATGAGGCCGTACTCGCCGGTCTTGCGGCGGTAGATGACATTGACCCGTTCGGTTTCAGCGTTGCGGAACACGAGGAAATCATACTTGAAGGTGTCCAGCTGCATGGCGGCCTCGTCGGCCATCATGGGCTTGGGCGTGTAGGTATCGGCCTGCACGATGACAGGGCCGGATGCGGCGTCCATGTCCTCGGCGTCGAATCCGCCAAGGGCGGCGACGTCCTCCTGGCGCACGGTATCGCGCGCGCGGCGGCGGTCCTTGTCCTTTTCACGCATCTTGCGGACCTGTGCGGACATCTTGTCCAGCACAAGGTCGATGGAGGAGTACATGTCTTCCGATTCCTCAACGGCGGACATGTTCATATTGTCCCCGGCAAGCGAGACCTCCGCGATGTGGCGAAACTTCTCCACACTCAGGTTGATCTGCAACTCGGCATTGCCGGTATCGGCGTACTTGATCAGCTTTTCAAAGCGCTTGCGGGCATACTGCTTGAGATGGTCCGAAGGCTCGAAATTCTTAAAGGTCAAGCTGATGTTCATCGACGATCCTCCTTAACTGCTGGGGTTGGATCGAATACTCACCATAGAGGAAAGTGTACTTGCATTCAGCCTGAAAATAAAGGGTGTTGTCGCCGCTCCGCCCCTCCTAAAAGACCTGCTTGCGTTTGGAGGAGGACGGTATGCCGAGGGAGCTGCGATATTTGGCAACAGTTCGCCGTGCGATGTTGACCTGAAGCCGCCCTTTGAGGATCTCGGCGATTTTCTCGTCCGAAAGAGGCTTTTTGGTATCTTCCTTTCCGATGAGTTCCTTGATGTGTGCCTTCACGCTCTCGGAGCCGACCTGCGATCCGTCGTCCATACCGAGGGCGCTGTTGAAGAAAAATTTCAACTCGAACACGCCATGGGGCGTGGACACATACTTGCTGGTGGTAATGCGGCTGATGGTGGATTCGTGCATCTCGATGTCATCGGCCACATCCTTGAGGATAAGGGGCTTCAGACGGGTCACGCCATGCTCAAAGAACCCACGCTGAAAGCGCACAAGACTCTCCATAACCTTATAGAGGGTCCGCTGGCGCTGGTACAGGCTTTTCATCAGCCACTGGGCGGAACGCAGGCGCTCGTGCAGGTATTCCTTCTCCGGCGCGCCGCGCCCATCCTTCACGGAATCAAGATAGAAATCATTGACCGTCAGCTGCGGCAAACCGTCGTCATTGAGTACGATGACGAAGTCATCCTCGTACTTGTAGACGTGCACATCCGGGCTGACGTACTGCGCCTCGCCACTGCCAAAGGCAGCACCGGGCATGGGGTCGAGGGTTTGCAGAAAGTCGAGGTATTCCTTGAGGCCTTCAAGGGTGAGGCGGAACTTGCGCGCCAGCGGCTTGTAGCGGCGCTTTTCAAGGTCCTCCAGGTGGTCGCTGACGAGGGAGTGCAGGATGGGGTCGTCGTAGCCGTTGACCTCCAGCTGCACAAGCAGACACTCGCGCGGGTCGCGGGCGGCAACGCCCACGGGGTCCATGCGCTGGACGCGGTGCAGCGTTTCCTCCACGGCGTCTACGGAGCACTTGGCTTCCTCGGCGATTTCCTCAACGGTGCTTTGCAGGTAGCCCTGCGAGCCAAGGTTGCCGAGGATGACCTCTGCGATGTTCACCTGCTCCGGCGTCATGTCCGAGAGGCGGATCTGCCATTCCAGATGCCCTTCCAGCGATGGCTTGGACGAAAGGCGGGCCTCAAAGGACAAGCCCTCCTCCGGGATTTCCGCTTCACGCGCCGAGGACTGCCGCCCCGTGGAAGAGAACTCCCCGAGGTAGTTTTCCCAATCCGCGCCCTGCATCGCGTCCTGATCGCCAACGCCATCGGCCATGGCTTCGCCGTTGTCTACGGCTTCTGCCGACCGGGCGTCCTGCTCGGCCTCGGCCTTCTCCTGCGACGGCTCGACGGCGGCCTCCTCCAGAAGGGGATTCTCGAGGAGTTCCTGCTGGACCATGTCCACCAACTCCACGCGGGAGAGCTGCAGCAGCTTGATGGCCTGCTGCAACTGCGGTGTCATGACCAGTTGCTGAGAGAGCTTGAGTTGTTGTCGTAGTTCAAGTGCCATGTTGGCTTATGTCTTCTTGCGAAATGTTGGCGTTGCAGATTCCGTATCAGGCTGCCCCGTCAAAGGGGGCGGAAGTGCGACAGTGCCTACGGCATCTAAAAAAAATGGTGCTTGTGCGGACTTCGTTACCGACCGCACAAGCACCATGCCACATTCACAACAAGCTTGCAACCAAGACTGGCAAGGTTCTTGAATATAGGGATTTATATAGAATTTCCGGAAGGTTACAGGCAGAACGTCTCGCCAAGGTAGACCCGGCGAGCCTTAGGATCGGCACAAATTTCTTCCGGAGTGCCGCTCAGGATGATGCGGCCTTCGTAGACAAGGTAGGCCCTGTCGCAAATACGCAGGGTTTCGCGGACGTTATGGTCGGAAATGAGCACGCCAATGCCCTTCTCCTTCAGCCCGCGTACAATTCCTTGTATGTCATCCACGGCGATGGGGTCAATCCCCGCAAAAGGCTCATCCAGCAGCATGAATTTCGGATTCAGAATAAGCGCGCGGGCGATCTCGAGCCGCCTGCGCTCACCGCCGGAGAGGTGCATGGCCTTCTGGTCCGCAAGGCGCGTGATGCCAAGCTCGTCCAGCAGCTGGTCCGCGCGCCGCTTCTGCTCTGCGCTGTCCAGCCCGCTCTGCTCCAGAATAATCTCCAGATTCTGCCGCACGGACAGCTTTTTGAAGATGGAGCTTTCCTGCGGCAGGTAGCTCATGCCGAGGCGGGCGCGCTCGTGCAGGGGCAGCATGGTGATGGCCTCGTCGTCAAGGTGCACCGCGCCGCCGTTGGGCTTGATGATGCCCGCCAGCATGTAGAACGTGGTGGTCTTGCCCGCGCCGTTAGGGCCAAGCAGACCAACAACCTCGCCCTGCGCCACATTGACGGCGATATCCTGCACAACCTTGCGCTGCCCATAGATCTTGCACAGATCATTGGCTGAAAGGACACTCATGCTACTTGCCGCCCCCGTCAGCCGGGGTGAAGAAGATGGCTTCCACAGGTGCGTCGCCGCTTTCCACTTCGCTACGGTTATCCTTGAGCCACAGGCGGATAATCTTGCCGGCGATGCTATTTTCGCCATCCTTGAGCACGGGCTTGCCGGTGAGGGTCAACAGGCCTTCCTCGGCGGTGTACACGGCCTTGCGGCAGGTGCCGGTCTTGCCCTCGCGCCTCAGGCGCACGTTGCCGGTGGCGACAATTTTCCGGATGGTTCCGGGGGTATCCGGCGTATTGGACGGGGTGAGGTGCACCGTCATCTTGTCGGACCAGATTTGCATATCCGGCCGGGTGACGAGCACATCTCCCGTAAAGACGACGGTCTTGCCGCTTTCGTCGTAAACGGTTTTCTGAGAGGTGATTTTGGTCGGTACGGTATCGGCGGCCGCGGCAAATGCCAGCGAGGCCGCTACGAGCACACCCGCAAGGGCGAGTGCGGCGGTGCGTGCAAACGTCTTCAAGGCTACTTCTCCCTGCCCGGGGCGGCCATGCCGTCCATGACGGACTCCACGCCCCCGGTGGCGGTGATGACATTGGTGGAAAGATCATAGACGACTTCCGGCGCGCGGAGGGTCATGCCCTCGCGCACAATGCGGACATCCTCGCGTACGGTGATAATCCGCGCCTCGCCGTCATAGTTCAGACGCTTGGAATACACTGTGGTATCGCCACTTGTCACGACAACTTCGGGCCACAATTCCGCAGAACCCGTCGCCTGATCAACGCGCCCCTTGGGGGCAACGATATGCACAGGCTCGCGGCCCTCCTTGGTCCAGTCGATAACGGGAGCCTCAACCGTGATGCGGCCGTCCTGCTTTTCGTAGTCGGCGCTCTCGGCCTTGAGGGTCCACAGGGAGCCGTCACCGGCGCTGCGGGTGAGTTCCACGCCCTGCATGGCCATATCCACAGGCGGGGCGGTGATGGGCACATCATCCACGGATGCGCCGCTCCCACGCCAAATGATATAGGCCGCGCCAAGCATGGTCACAAGGACCAGCACCGCGACAAGGAGCATACGCGCTCTGTTCATCGCTGTTTCCACTCCGCCCACAGGATGTCCAGCTTGCCCTGCGCATCGAGGATAAAGCGGATGGCGTCGCGTACTGCGCCGTTGCCGCCGCGGCATTCACTGACCCACACGGCCATGTCGTGAATTTCGGGCTGGGCGTTTGCGACGGCCATGGGCAGGCCCACGTTGGCCAGCGGCCCGGCGTCCACCCAATCATCGCCGAGGTAGGCTACCTCGTCCATGGTAACGCCATGGGTATCGCAAATCTTCTGGAGCAGCGGAATCTTGGCCGTGTGGCCCGCGTAGTAGTCCTTGATGCCCAGTTCGCGCACGCGCTTTTCCACGGCTTTGGACTTGAGGCCCGTGATGACGGCCACCACAAGGCCTGCGCCCTGCGCCAGCTTCACGCCAAGGCCGTCCTGCACGTTGAAGCGCTTGGAGACGTGCCCGGATGCGTCGTAGTACAGACCGCCGTCGGTCAGCACGCCGTCCACGTCCAGCACCAGCACGCGCACGTTCTTCGCGCGTTCCTTGGCGGCGGCAGTCAGCTTAGCACTCATGGGGCAGCTTCCAGAGGTTGTCGAGGTCGCGGACAAGGGCGTCCAGCTTGGTCAGCGGCCACGAGTTGGGTCCGTCGCACAGCGCGGAATCCGGGTCGGGGTGCGTCTCAAGGAACACACCGTTTGCGCCAGCGGCAACAGCGGCGCGCGCCAGCATGGGCACGTATTCGCGCTGTCCACCGGAGCAGCCGCCCTGCCCGCCCGGAAGCTGGACCGAGTGCGTGGCATCGAACACCACGGGGCAGCCAAGGCTCTGCATAATCGCCAGCGAACGGAAGTCCACCACCAGATTATTGTAGCCAAAGCTGGCACCACGCTCGGTGAGCCAAATCTTGGAATTGCCTGTGGAGCGGACCTTTTCCACTACGGAACGCATGTCCCACGGGGCAAGGAACTGGCCCTTCTTCACGTTGATGATTTTGTCCGTCTTGGCGGCGGCCACCAGCAGGTCGGTCTGGCGGCAGAGGAAGGCGGGAATCTGCAGAACATCCGCCACCTCGGCCACGGCTTCGGCCTGCTCCGGGGAGTGGATGTCGGTGATGACGGGCAAGCCCGTCTCGGCCTTGACCTGCGCCAGCATTTCCAGCCCGCGCTCCATGCCGGGACCGCGGAAGCTGGTGACGGAGGTGCGGTTGGCCTTGTCGAAAGAGCTTTTAAAAATGGCCGCAATCCCAAGGTCCTTGGAGATTTCGGCCACTTTCCTGCCCGCTTGCAGGGCGATATCGAGGTCTTCCAGCGCGCACGGCCCTGCGATGAGGAACGGATGCGCGCACGAATGCGTGTAGAGTTCGGATGCAGTCATCATAAGCATACCCTTTTCTGCGGGGGAAGGAGGACGGGGCGCGGCGGGCGGAGTGCCGCAAGGGGCACCCAGCGCAGTGGCCCCGCTACAACCGGCGCACCGCACGCCTTCGCGCAGGTGGCGAAGGCGTGCGGGAGCGAGTCCGGTAAATGACTGGTCAAAGAGCTATTTGCCCTTTTTCTGGCCCTTGGCGGCCTTGATGAAGTCCCTGAACAGCGGATGGGGACGCATGGGATTGGACTGGAATTCCGGGTGGAACTGGCAGCCGAGGAACCACGGGTGATCCTTAACTTCCACAATCTCCATCAGCTCGCCGTCCGGAGAGGTACCGGAGAAGACGAGGCCGCTCTTCTGGAGCTTTTCCAGATAATCGTTGTTGAATTCGAAGCGGTGGCGGTGGCGCTCGCTGATGTTTTCCTCAGCGTAGGCCTTGCCTGCAAAAGTGCCCGGAACGAGCTTGCAGGGGTACGCGCCAAGGCGCATGGTGCCGCCCTTGTTGCTGCTTTCGTCGCGGCGCTCCACGCGGCCGCGCTGGAAGTCGTACCACTCCTTCATCAGGTAGATGACCGGATCCGGCGTGTTCTGGTCGAACTCCTCGGAGTTGGCGGCGTCGATGCCGGCAACGTTGCGGGCGTACTCGATAACAGCGCACTGCATGCCAAGACAGATGCCGAAGAACGGAATCTTCTTCTCACGGGCGTAGCGGATGGCCTTGATTTTGCCTTCCACACCGCGGGAGCCGAAGCCGCCGGGGACGAGGATGCCGTCCAGGCCCTTGAGCTTCTTTTTGGCGATGCTTTCGTCCGTGATTTCCTCGGAATTGATGTAGGTGAGGTTCACGGTCACATCGTTGGCGAAACCGCCGTGGATGAGGGCCTCATGCAGGCTCTTGTAGGCTTCCTTGAGGTCCACGTACTTGCCCACGATGCCGATGGTGACCTCTCCCTTGGGGTGGTCAATCTTCTCGGCCAGTCCGGACCACTGGGCGAGGTCCGGATTCTTGGCGGGCAGGCGCAGCATGATGGCGATCTTCTGATCAATGCCTTCCTCGTAGAAGGCCAGCGGCAGCTTGTAGATATTGTTGATGTCGCGGGCACAGAACACGGCGTCGGGGTCCACGTTGCAGAACAGCGCGATTTTGCCCTTGAGGTGTTCGTCCAGCGCCACTTCGCTGCGGCAGATCATGATGTCGGGCTGGATGCCGATGGAGCGGAGTTCCTTAACGGAGTGCTGCGTAGGCTTGGTCTTCACTTCACCGGCGGCGGCAAGGTACGGAACCAGCGTCAGGTGGATGTAGAGGCAGTTTTCCTTGCCAAGGTCAATACGCAGCTGGCGGATGGCTTCGAGGAACGGCAGGCCCTCGATGTCGCCGACGGTGCCGCCAATTTCAATGAGGGCAACGTCAAGGTCGTCGCTGGCAAGGCTCAGGACGGCGTTTTTGATTTCATCGGTGATGTGCGGAATCACCTGCACGGTGCCGCCAAGGTAATCGCCGCGGCGTTCCTTGGTGATGACCTTGTGGTAGATGCTGCCGGAGGTGTAGTTGTTCCTCTGGCTCATGGGCACGTCGATGAAGCGCTCGTAGTGGCCCATATCGAGGTCAGTTTCAGCACCGTCATTGGTGACGTAGACCTCGCCGTGCTGGAAGGGATTCATGGTGCCAGGATCGACGTTGATGTAAGGGTCGAGCTTCTGAATGGTGCACGTCAGCCCGCGTGCCTTGAGCAAAGCGCCGATGGAGGCAGCGGAAAGCCCCTTGCCGAGGGAAGACAATACGCCACCAGTGACAAAGATGAACTTGGTTTTCATTCGCCGGACCTGTCCTCTTTTTTGTCTTGAACTTAAGGGAGTTATCAAAAATACTTCCGGCAGTGACGCACGAAACGTTTGCACACGTGCTCCGTACCCCGCGAACATACATCAAATATCAACCCGCCGGAACATTTTCTGATCCCGGCGGGTCGATACGAGGCACTACTGCCGTAAAATCTCTAGCTCTACATATGTGCCCGATAATTGGGAGTCCATAATCAGTCTTTTTACGCTGTTGACGACACCTTTACGTGTCATTATGGTCCCACAGACCTTGGATACGCTAGTCGACGCCCTTGGCGGTGTCAAGACAACGGGAGGAATTTATGGCGGAGGTCAGAAGCCTCGTCATTACCGGCAACGGTACGAACTGTCATAAGGAATCGGCCCATGCGGCCGAGTTGGCGGGCGCGGACAGCGTCTCAACCGTGTACTTCTCTGACCTCATTGCCGGGCGCTGCCGGGTTGAGGACTACAACTTCCTGATCTTTCCCGGCGGCTTTCTGGATGGCGACGACCTCGGCGCCGCACAGGCCGGCGCACTGCGCTGGCAGTATGCCACCACTGAAAACGGCGATCCCCTCGTCAACCAGCTCAAGGCCTTCTTCACTGCCGGTGGTCTTATCCTCGGCATCTGCAACGGCTTTCAGCTGCTGGTGAAGCTGGGTCTTCTGCCTGCCGTTGACGGCAACTACTTCGACCGTCAGGTTTCCCTCTCGCACAATGATTCCGCAAAGTTCGAGGACCGCTGGGTGCACCTGAAGGTGAACAAAAACAGCCCCTGCGTGTTTACCAAGGACCTCGACCTGCTCGAAATGCCCATCCGCCACGGCGAAGGCAAGCTCATTGCCAAAGACGACGCCGTGCTGGACGCCCTGGAGCGCGAAAACCTTGTGGCCCTGCGCTACGCCCACCCCGAAACGGGCGAGCCGACGCAGGAATCTCCCTTCAACCCCAACGGCTCACCGGGCGGCATTGCCGGACTGACGGACCCCACCGGCCGCATCCTTGGTCTGATGCCGCACCCCGAAGCGTTTAACCACCCCACGAACCACCCCGCGTGGACCCGTGGCGCACGCCCCACCCTGGGCACCGTGCTCATGGAGAACGCCGTCAAGTACATCAAGAGCCTTTAACTTCCCCAAAAAAGACCGTACCATTTCCGAGACGGACGCCACAGGCACTGCACGAAAATCGTCCTGTGGGCGAGTTTGTGGCGTCCGTCCGGAAACCTTTTCGCGTGAATTCTCACACAACAAACAAGGCCAGATATCATGAATACGCCAATGGAGTTCCCGGCGCTTCCCGGCCAGTGGGAAAGCTGGGAGCAGGTCATGCGCCGTGCCCTTGAGCAGGCCCGCCGCGCCGCAGAGCGTGGCGAGGTCCCCGTCGGCGCCGTCGTCCTTGGTCCGGACGGCTCCATCCTTGCCGAAGCCGCCAACGCCCCCATCAGCCAAAACGACCCCAGCGCCCACGCGGAGATGCGCGCCATGCGCCTTGCCGCGGACAAGCTGGGGAACTATCGCCTCAACGACTGCATCGTTGTCGTTACGCTGGAGCCGTGCCTGATGTGCCTCGGCGCGTTTATCCACGCCCGCATCGCCGGGCTGGTGTTTGGCGCGCACGACCCCAAAACCGGCGCGGTCACCTCCCGCATGGACGGCGCGAACCTCGATTTCGTCAACCACCACTTCCCCGTGCTGGATGGCATCCTTGCCGATGAATGCGGCCAGACCCTGCGCGACTTCTTCCGCGCCCGCCGCAAAAAGCCAGCCGACTCCTAGCGCCCACCCCCTCACCACGGCGCAGTCAACGCCAACAGCCGCGCGGCGCATCCGCCCCGCGGGCTTTTTCGCGCGCAAAACGGGGCGCTTCGGACCATATGCCGAAGCGCCCCGCTCTTCTTCTCAGTGCTGGGCCGCAGCGTTTATTTCAATCTGCCGCTACAAAACTCGCGGCGAAATTCCTGCATGCTCATAGCCTTTTTGCCGCTT
>NZ_JBUDSW010000071.1:0-14373 GCF_054921475.1 Desulfobaculum sp.
CGGGCGGGCGTTGCAAGAGCCGGCGCTTCGCTGTAAGGCTGTGGGACCTCTGAACCATTACGCGGGAGACACCCCATGATTGCCATAAGCATTGTCGGATACAAGGACACGGGCAAGACCACGCTGGCCGTCCAGCTGGGCGAGGAGCTTCGCAGCCGGGGCATTCGCGCCGCGGCGGCGAAGTTTTCGCACCATGAATTGGACGCGCCGGGGACGGATACCGCCCGTCTGCGCGAGGCCTACGGCACCTGCGCGGGGCTGTGGGAATCCGGAGCGATACTCACGTGGGACGGCAAGCGCTATCTGCCGGACATCGCGCCGCTGATGGACTGTGAGGTCCTTGTGGTGGAGGGCGGCAAAAGCCTTGGCTGGCTGCCGCGTGTGATGCTCCTGCGCAGCATTGCCGACGCCGGAACGCTTGATCAGGGGCTGGCCGTGGCGACCTATGGCGAGGTGTCCGTTCCGGGCATGACGCACCTGACGGACGTTGCCGCGCTGGCGGACTGTGTGCTGGAGCAGGGCTTTGCCCTGCCGGGGCTGGACTGCGGCTCCTGCGGGCGGGAGGACTGCGCCACGCTGGCGCGGGAAATCGTCTCCGGCAAGGTGACGGAAAACTCCTGCAAGGCGCGCAAAAACGGCATGGAAGTCACCGTCGGCGGCGTCCCCGTGGGCATGAACGATTTTGTCCGGGGCATCATCTCCGGCTCCATCCTCGGCATGCTCCGCGAGCTTAAGGGCGTGGGCGGCGGGGATGTGGAAATCCGCATAACCAAATAAGCCTTGGGCCGTGTGGCGCGGGGCTGGGCGGTGCTTGTGTGAGGCGCGCTTGGGCCGCTGTGAGGCGTTGTGTTTCACTGCCCCAGCCTTGGTGCCGCCACGCCATGACCGCAACGCCGCATCTCCGCACATGGCCGCCTTTGGCCCGTAGAGCAACGCATTCGCCCCTGTCTGACCATATGGTCCGGCAGGGGCTTTTTTGCGCGCTAGTACATCCCCTTGCGGCGGTAGAGGAGTGTCATGATGTACTCGATGAGCAGGAAGAGCGTGAGGGGCACGGCCATAAAGATGAGGGTCAGCAGCGCCGCCATGCTGCGGTCCGACGATGTCAAAAACGGCACAAGGTAGCCCGTAAAGGAATCCACGGCTCCGCCGCCGATGAGGAAGACCAGAAAGTATTCCGAAAACGCCACCAAAAACACCACGGACCCGCCCGCGATGATGGAGGGAAAGAGCAGGGGCAGGTCCACGCGCAGGGTGCGCTGCAGCCAGTTGGCGCCGAGGTTGGCGGCGCACATTTCGTATTCCTCGCCAATGGAGATGTAGCCCGCCGTCAGCGCCCGCAGCATGTACGGATAGCTGAACACCGTCAGCACCAGCACCACGCCGGGCGTGGTATCCACCAGCCCCAAGCGGATGAACAGATAATGCACGCCCATGGAAAACGTCATGGGCGGCACAAGGGCCGGGGCAAGGAACACACCCTCAAGCAGGCTCTTGCCCGCAAATTCGCGCCGCGCAAAGTGGTGGGCCGGGGACAGGCACATGAGCAGCGTCAGCGCCACCGTTGCCATGGAATACATGATGGACCACGCAATATGCCCGGCCAAGGGCCGCGCTTGCGATGCCAGATAGGCGAAGGAGCGCAGGTCGATGTGCGAGGGCACAAGCTCCGGAAAGCGCCACCCCGGTGCAAGGGCGTAACAGGCCAGCACCCACAGCGGAAACAGCGCAAGCACCGCAAGGGCGGCAAAGCTGGCGGCAAGCCTCATAGCTTGCGCTCCCGGTGGGCCATGCGCCGCGCGGTGCGGGTGTAGAGCACAATGAACGCCAGCGAGAACAGGAACATGCACACAAGGATGGCCATGGCCGTGGGCCGGTTGGCAAGGTCGCGCCGAAAGTAGAGGTTAAAGACCTCTATGGACAACATCCCCGGCGAACTGCCGCTGAGCAGAAAGGGGATGTCGAACGCGCCAAAGGCGTACAGGAACAGGATGATGAACGCCGTGTTCAGCGCGCTGGTGATGCGCGGCAGGACCAGCCGCCAAAAGATGGTCGCCTCGCCCGCGCCCAGCATGGTCGCCGTCTCCACCAGCTGCGGCTCAAGGCGGCGGAGCATGGCCATGGCAAGGATGATGACAAAGGGCGTGGACTTGAACACATACGCCAGAATCATGCCCGTGCCGGTGGCGTCGTACATGAGGGAGGGAAAGGCGTCCATGCCGTCCACCAGCCCCAGATGATAGGCAAGGGACGACAGCACGCCAGATGTGCTCCAAAAGATGAGCGTGATAAAGGCGACGGCAATGTGCGGCAGGATAAGCGGCACCTTGGCGACAACGGCCCAGCGCTCCAGATGCGGAGGCAGCCGCCAAAACAGATAGGCCAGCACCGCCCCGAGGGCCACGGACAGCGAGGCCGAGGCAAACCCCACCCACAGCGAGAGCAGGGCGGAACGCAAAACATGCTCCGACAACAGCGCCCGGTAGCCCGCCAGCGCGCTGTCTGGCGCTATGGGCACCCACAGGCCGAAGGATTGCCCCACCGCCATCACCAGCCCGCCGCCAAACAGGGCAAGAAAAGGAATCAGCAGGGGCGAGAGCTTCAGAAGCGTCTCGCCCCACAGCGCCTTATCTGAGGACATTGTCCTCCCAGCCTTTTTCCAGCGCTTCCAGATAGGCCGCGGGAATCTCCGGCACAGCCACGGCACTCAGCTCCTCGGAGGACAGCGTGGGCTCGCCAAGGTCCACGGCGGCAAAGGCCTCGCGCTGGGCGTCCGTCAGCGTGGACAGATCGATAGCCGGATAGTCCCCCCAGTTTTCCGGGCGGAACTTGGAGAGCTGCGCCTCGGGCGACATAAGGAAGTTCGCCACCACCATGGCTCCGGCCTTGTTGGGTGCGTTGGCCGGAATGGCCGTGAAATGCAGGTTGAAGATGGCGCCGTCCTGCATGGCAAAGGTGCGCACCGTGTCCGGATAGGAGCCGTCCAGAATTTTACTCTGGGCGTGGGAGGGGTGGTAGGACATGTTCATGCTCACCTCGCCGCGTGCGAACAGGGTGTCCAGCTCGGCGGCGCTCTTGGGATAGGTGGAGCCGCCCTGCCACAGGTGCGGTTCCAGCGCGTTTAGATAGTCCCACAGCTTGGGCGCGGCGCCTGTGAACAGGTCCGCGTCCCAGCCAGCCATGTACTGCTCGTGTCCGCCGGTTACGGCGTAGAGCGCCTGCCGGATAAAGGCCGACCCGGTAAAGTCCGGCGGCTGGGGGTAGGTGAACTGGCCGGGGTTCGCCTTCACCCATTCCAGCAGTTCGGCAAAGGTGTGCGGGGGCGCGTCGACCTTGGCGGAGTCGTACTCAAAGACGAACTGCGCTTTGCCGTAGGGCGTTTCGTAGCCCTCGACAGGATAGCCGAAATCGTAGGCGGCAAGCTCTTTGTCCACGTGGGCGACGTAGTTGGGGCATTTGTCCGCGTAGGGACCAAACAGCGCCCCGGCTTCCTTGGTGGTCTTGAAGTTTTCGCCGTTGATCCACAACAGGTCGATGGTGCCTGTGGTTTTTCCGGCTTGTTTTTCCGTAATGAGCTTGTTGACGAAGACGCTGGCGTCCATGGGCACGCGCTCCAGCGTGATGCCGTAGCGGCGCTTCACTTCCTTGGCGACGTAGGTATCCACCCATTTGTTGGTGCTGGCCAGTCCGCCGTACATGTAAAAGCGCACCGTGGTGTCCTTGGCCTTGGCTTCAATCTGGGGCCATGGCGTGTCCAGCAGGGAGACGGCATCCGTGTCCGAATCAGGTCCGGAGCAGGAGCACAGCAGAAGCGCCGCCGTAAAGAGCAGAAGGAGATGTTTCATCGTGTCATCCTGAGGTTAGCTGGCTGTTGAAAAGAGCACTGTATGGCGCGTGGGCACCGGGAGCGCCCCGCGCCGCCTGCCACAGCGTTGGTTCTGAGCATTTTTCGCGCCGAGCATCGTCCCATTTTTACAGCCTGTATTGGGGGGAAGTCCAACACGCCGTTAGGTGTTTTGGGCCTGTTCCACCCGCACGTGCGTGCCGGGGCGGATGGTGGTGTCCATGCCAAAAACGGTGAGGCGCTCGCCGTCAACGCTGATGGTAAATTTCGTGTAATGCCCGGCAAACACGGCGCGCTCCACGGTGCCGGGGCCGTTTTCATCCGGGATGATGCGAAGGCTCTCGGGCCGGATGAAGCCGTTGTCCCCGCAGCCGCTGAGGCCAAGGCGGGCGGCGACAGGCGCGCTCACGGTATTCACGGGGCCAAGAAAACGCGCGGCCTCTATGGTGGCGGGGTGGGCGTAAACCTCCCCCGCCGGTGCGTACTGCACAAGCTCGCCCCCCAGAATGAGTCCTACCTTGTCGGACATGGCAAAGGCTTCCTCAAGGTCGTGGGTGACGGCAATGGTGCTGATGCCAAACGCCTTTTGCGTGTCGCGGATGAACTCCGCCGTCTCCAGCTTGAGGTTGCGGTCCAGATTGGCAAAAGGCTCATCCAAGAGGAGCATGGCCGGGTTCACCACCATGGCGCGGGCAATGGCCACGCGCTGGCGCTGGCCCGCCGAAAGCTGGTTCGGGTACTTCTGCGCAAGCTGCGTCATGTGGAAGAAGTCCAACATCTCCATGACGCGCTTGGTGACGCTGGCCCCGCGCATCCGCCGCACGCGCAGCCCAAAGGCAACATTCTCATACACGCTGAGGTTCGGGAACAGCACATAGTCCTGAAAGACGAGTATAACGGGATTTTCCTTGCTGGGGGGGCGGCTGAATTCCAGGCGGCCCGCATCCGGCGTTTCCAGCCCGGCGATGATTTTGAGGAGCGTGGTCTTGCCCACGCCAGAGGGACCGATGATGGACACAATGTCCCCGGCCTCCACGCTGAAGTCCACCCCCCGGAGCACCGGCGCGCCTTCGTAGTCCTTCCCTATGCCGTGCGCGCGAAAAAGCATTCCATGTGGTCCAGAGAGTTTTGGATGGTCGTGAAGGTGTGGTCGTTTGTCAGTGCGCGGTCACTGCGGGTGTACTCATGGTAGGCCATGTAGCACCACGACATGGCGCGCAGCAAAATGGTGCGCTCCATGAGGTCCGCTCTGTACATGGCGTCGTCTATGGGCATGGCAAGCCCGGCGTGGCGGAGGTAGGCGGCCACGAAGTCCTGCTTCTGCTCAGCGGTGTAGCGGTGTTTGGTCTTCCACAGCGTGGTGGTGGGCACAAGAAAGTGCCCAATGTCCTGAAAGCGCGAGGAGACCACGGCCTTTTCCCAGTCCACCAGCCACGCGTTGCCCTCGTCACCTACGATGAAGTTGTGGGAGTTGACCTCCGTGTTGACGATGACCATGGGGTCCTGCGCAAACAGGGCCTCGGCATCATCCGCAAGGGCGCGGATGGCGTCGTGGTAGCGCAGGAGTTGTCCCTTCAGGTCCGGGCGGGGATGGTCGGCGTAGCGGGTGATGAGGCCAAGGCTTTCGTCTGCGATGTCCCGTACGGGATTGGCCTGCACGATGAGCGCGTCGCTCACGGGCTGACTGTGCACGGCGGCAAAGATGCGCGCGGCGGCGTCCGTGTCGCGCGTGTAGTCGAGGGGGCGGCCGGGCAGGTACTCCATAAGCAGCGCCCCGCGCCCAAGGCCTTCGCGCGCCGCACTGGCGTCGCAGGCAAGGGGGCGCGGCGTCACGCCGGAATGCTCCAGCGCCCGCAGCACGGCAAATTCATATTCAATTTGCGCATCGCCAAGGCCAAGCTGGCTGCCGTGGTTGATGCGAAAGACGCGGCGCGTGGCCCCGCCGTCCGTGGTGACGAGGTAGTTGGCGTTGTACTCTCCGGCGGCCAGAAACTGTATGTCGATGTCCGCGTTCTCCGGCTGAATCCAGCCGCGTTGACGCAGGAAGGTGTCGATGGTGCGCAGTGTGTCCATATCACCGATAAGTAGCAGAAAAAGTGAAGAAAGCGCAATGGATATGGCCCGCTGCGTGGCGCATAGATGGGGCCTATGCGATGGGCGCTGTCGCATTGGCCGGGGCGGCGCTGGCGCGCATGAAAAGTGCGTGTAGTGTTGGACACATGGGCCAAGGTGTGTATTATTCTATGGTGTAGATGTGTTTGGCGAATTGTCTTGGCGCGGCGTGGCCGGGTTCCGCACGGTCACGGCTATGGGGCGTACAGGTTTGTGGCGGACGCAAGCGGTGGAACACATGCGCTCAGATTCCATATCCGGGATGTTTTGGATTTTCATGACGCTGGTGCTTGCCGCGCAGGCCGTGGTGGTGGGCGGGGTGCTGTATTCCACGACGGCCAACGCGGAGCACACCCTGTGGGCCATGCTGGGGTCGTCCTGCATTATGGCGGTGGTGATGCTGGTGGTTGGGCGCGTGGTTATTGTGGCCCCTTTTGCGGAGCTGGAAGGCCTTGGCCGGGAGCTTGAGGAGAAAAACCTTGCCCTCAGCCGCGAGGCCAGCGAGCGCGAGCAGATTATGAACCTGCTGGAGTTCAAGTCCACCCAGCTGCGGGAGCAGGAACTTTTGCTGCAGGGCATCATCGAGGACCAGACAGATTTTATTTGCCGCTTTCGCGCCGACGGGATGCTGACCTTCGCCAACGCCGCCTATTGCGCCTTGGCGGGCAAACCGTGTGATGAGCTTGTGGAGAGCGCGCGGTTTGTGCTGTTTGACGACGCGCAGAGCGGCTGGCTTGATTCGGTCCTTGCCAGCCTTGGCTCCGGGCATGATGTTACGTCCAACTCTGCCAGTATGCGCGATGCTGACGGCAATGAGCGCTGGGTGCAGTGGGTCATCCGCGCTGTGAACCTTGAAGGGAACGAAAAGGCCGAAGAATTTCAGGCCGTGGGTCACGACATGACAGAGACCCGCGCCCTGCACACCGCGCTCCAGCAGAGCAACAAGGAGCTGGAGCACCGTGTGGAGGAGCGTACGGCGGAGTTGCAGGCCATCAATGCCACCATGGAGGTGGAGATTCAGGAGCGCGCCCGCGCCGAGGCTGAAGCCCGGGACAAGGAGCGCTTTTTGAGCCGGCTTCTGGATGGCATGCGTGCGGCGTACGTGGTGGTGGACCGCGCCAGCAACGTCATCATCACGTGCAACGACGTGGCCGAAACCCTCCTTGAGGTGACGGCGGCGGAGGTGACGGGCATGCCCTGCGCCGAGGCCTTTTCGCATTTGGCTGGGGAGTCGTGGCGGTATGTGTGCAACCCTCTTGTGGACGGTGCCACCTTTGAGGACGCCGTGCTGGAGCATGCGGACGGGCGCATTGTTCCCGTGGATAAATTCGCCTTCCACCTTGGCGACGAGCGGCTGGCCGTGGTGCTGGTTGACGTGTCGGAACGCAAGGATTTGGAGCGGCAATTGAGCGTGGCGCAGAAGATGGAGTCCATTGGCCTGCTGGCCTCGGGCATTGCGCACGAGATTAACACGCCTATCCAATACGCGGGCGACAGCGTGCGGTTTCTGCGCGAGGCCATTGCGGATATGCTGGAGGTCTTTGGCGCCTGCACGGCGCTGACCCAGCGCGCCAAGGATGCCGGGATTGCCGCGCAGGAGGTGGAGCGCCTTGAGGAATTGGCCGAAGAGGCGGATATGGACTTTGTGGCCGAGGAGGCGCCGCGCGCGTGCGACAGGGTGCTGGACGGCGTGGGGCGTGTGGCGTCCATTGTGTTGGCGATGAAGAACTTCGCCCACCCCGGCAATGAGGAAAAGAAGGCCGTGGACCTGAACAAGGCGCTGGCCAACACCATTACAATCTCCAAGAACGAGTGGAAGTACGTGGCGGAACTCTCCTTTGATCCGGATGCGGAACTGCCCATGGTGACGTGCCTTGCCGGCGACATCAATCAGGTGCTGCTCAACATCATCGTCAACTCCGCCCACGCCATCCGCGAGGTGGTGGGGGACAGCGGCGACAAGGGGCGCATCACCATCACCACCAGCCACGACGAGCACTCGGTCCGCGTGCGCGTGGCGGATACAGGCAGCGGCATCAAAAAGGAGAACGTGAATAAGATTTTCGACCCCTTTTTCACCACCAAGGAGGTGGGCAAAGGGACAGGGCAGGGGCTGGCCATCACCCATGACATCATCGTGAACAAGCACGGCGGGAAAATTGACGTGCAGTCCGAGGTGGGCAAGGGAACGACCATGACCATTACACTGCCCCGGCAGGCGACATAACCTGACGCACCCGTGCCGCCGCAGCTGTGGCGGCATTGAAGCAGACAGCAGGGACAGCCATGAAGACCAAGATTCTGTTTGTGGATGACGAGCCGAATATTCTGCAGGGCTTTCGCGTGGTGCTGCACTCCAAGCGAAAGGTGTGGAAGGCCCGGTTTGTGGAAAGCGGCGACGCGGCGCTGGCCCTGATGGAGCAGGAGCCGTTCGACATCGTCATTGCGGATATGCGCATGCCGGGCATGGACGGGGCGACCCTGCTGACCGAGGTGCGCCGCAAGTATCCCGGCGTTATCCGCATTATCCTCTCCGGCTATTCCGAGATGGAGCCCATTATGCGCTCCGTGAAGCCTGCGCACCAATTCCTCGCCAAACCCTGTGGGGCGGAGCGTCTTATCGGCACCATTGAGCGGGTGGAACGCCTGCGCGATGTGCTGACGGATGAGGCCGTGAGTCAGGGCGTGAGCCGCCTTGGCTCCCTGCCCGCACTGCCCGACCTGTTTTTGCAGATTCAGCAGGAACTCATGAGTCCGGACCCTTCACTGGCAAAGATTGGGCGGCTGGTGGAGCGGGACGTTGGCATATCGGCAACGCTTTTGAAAATTGCCAATTCGTCTTTTTTTGGTGTGTTCAACAAGGTCAACAGCCCCGCCCACGCCGTGACGCTTTTGGGCGTGGAGGTCACCAAGGGGTTGGTGCTGGGGGCCAAGCTCATCCAGCAATTTGATGCGTCGCTGTACTCCAATTATTCATTGGAAAAGTTGTGGGAGCACAGCCGCCAGACAGCGGCCTTTGCCAAGGCCCTCGCCCGCGCCGAAGGGCTGGGCGATGATGTGGCCGCAGACTGCTACACGGCGGGGCTGCTGCATGACGTTGGCAAGTTTGTCTTTGCCACCACGCACCCCGCCGAATACCGCAAGGTGCTTAGCGCTGTGCAGGCCGGAGAGGGCGTGGTCCGGGATATGGAACAGCGGCAGCTTGGCGTCACCCACGACCGGGTGGGGGCGTATCTCCTTGGCCTGTGGGGGCTGTCCGAAATTGCGGTGGAGGCCGTGCGCGCGCACCATGAACCGCGGCTGGCCGGGCCGGGCATTACGCCGGGGCTTTTGGTGCACGTTGCCAACAGCCTGCAGCACGAATTGGTCATCATTCGCGAGGACTACACGTTCACCAAGCTGGATGAGGAGTACATGCATGAGCTTGGGCTGATGAACAAGCTCGTCACATGGCGGGATATTTGTCTTGAGCAGTTGCTAACGGGGGCTGATCATGAAGGATAAGGTTCTCTTCGTCGACGATGAGCAGCAGATTCTCGATACCTTCCGCGCATCGCTTCGCAAGCGCTACGCCGTGGATACGGCCCTTGGGCCGGAAGAAGGGCTGGAGAAGGTGACCTCGTCCGGGCCCTACGCGGTGGTGGTCTCCGACCTCAAAATGCCCAAGATGGACGGCATTACCTTCCTCTCCAAGGTGCAGCAGGCCAGCCCGGATACCGTGCGCGTGATGCTGACAGGCCATGCGGACCTGGAGTCCGCCATTGAGGCTGTGAATAAAGGCTCGGTGTTCCGCTTTCTCACCAAGCCCAGCCCTATTGACGAGATGATTCGCACGCTGGACGTGGCCCTCAAGCAGTATGCCCTTGTAGTGTCGGAAAAGGAACTGCTGCGCGGCACCCTGCGCGGCAGTGTGAAGATGCTGACGGATATGCTGGCCCTTGTGAATCCCGAAGCCTTCGGCCGCAGCGAGCGCATTAAACGCCTTGCCATGTTTGTGGGCAAGGAGCTTCGGCTCAAGAATCTGCTGTATCTGGAGCTGGCGTCCATGCTGTGTCAGGTGGGGTGCGTCATGGTCCCCGACAACGTGCTGGAAAAACTCTTCTCCGGTGAGGAACTCTCCAGCGAGGAGCAGCAGATTTACGACATGCACCCCTCGGTGACGGCGTCTTTGTTGGCGAATATTCCGCGCATGAACCGCGTCTCCACCATTATCACGCACCAGAACGAACGCTTTTCCGAGAACCCGCAACAGCTCATGGAAGCGCGCATCCTCAAGGCCTGCCTTGACTATGACGACCTTGTCCAAAGCGGCAAGGACAAGCACACGGCCTTTGAAATTATGCGCACGCGCGAAGGGTGGTACGACGATGGGGTGCTGGATACGCTAGAGCGCGGAGCCGCGCGCGACGACGGCTACATCCGCCGCGACATCGCCCTTGGCAAACTGGAGCCGGGGATGATTTTGGACGACGCCCTGTGGAGTAAGGATGAGGTGCACATTATGGCCAAGGGCACTGAACTGTCGCGCCCGGCGCTGCTGCGCCTTGAGAATTTTATGAAGACCAAGCGCCTGCCGCCCAGTGTGCGCGTGCTTGTGCCCATCGACTAGGCACGGCGCCGCGTCGCTTGGCGCGCGGAGGGTGCTATACAACAGGGGACCGGCCAAGTGTGGCTGGTCCCCTGCTTTTGTGTGTTGGGCTAGATTTTCTGCTCCACCTTGCCGAAGCAGGGGATGCACAGGGTTTGGCCGCCAAAGTGGCGGGCGCGCGATTCCATCATGGTTTCGCCGCAGGTTTCGCAGGTCAGGCTTTGCAGCACGCAGGCAGGGCGCGGGGCCGGGGCGGGGGCCCAGTCCAGCGAGAACATCTCCTCAAGGGGCAGGGTCATGTAGTGCTCGCGCATGAGGGTGCGGCCGTCGGTGGGTGTCGGGTCCTCTTTGGGCTGGCGCGCGGCGGGGTTCATAATGGCGCGAAAGCCCTTGCCGGTTTTGCGGCTGTAGAACGAAAAGGCCGTCTTGCCGTAGTCCCGGTGGATGAGGTTGCCCTTGCCGTAGGTGCAGCCGGTCAGAAACTGGATGGCGTCCACGCCGCACATGTCCGTCTCCGTAATGGCGACGAGGTCGGCGTCATCGTTGTGACCAAGGTGGCTGAGCGCTAACTCTGCGGCGCGGATGCCGATGGCGAGACCCGGGCAGCTGTGCCCGTGGAAGGCGACGACGGCGTCAAGGTCGTGCTGTGGGATGGTGCAGGGCATGGGTCCTCCTGTGAGGCGTCTGGTGTGTGTGGGCATTGCGGGATGACAACGGGGCTGCCGTCAATGGTGTGGATGGTGACGGGCAGGCCGTAGACCTCGCTGACCATAGCCGCGGTGACCTCGTCCGTTGCGCCGCAGGCGTGGATGCATCCATCCTTCAGGAAGATGAAGCGGTCCGCGTAGCGCAGGGCGGTGTTGAGGTCGTGCATGGTCATGACTGCGGCGATGTTGTGTTCATCCACCACCCGGCGGAGCAGGTGCAGGATGCCCACTTGGTTCTTGAGGTCCAGCGCGCTGGTGGGTTCGTCCAGCAGCATGAGGCGGGGTTCCTGCACAAGGGTGCGCGCAAGGGCGACCTTTTGCAGTTCGCCGCCGGAAAGTTCGTCAATAAAGCGCAGGGAGAGGTCCGCCAGTCCGGTGCGGCGCAGGACGGCGTCCACCATCTTCATGTCGCGCGTTTCCACGCGCCAGCGGATGTGCGGCTTTCGGCCCATGAGCACGGCGTCGTACACCGTGAGGCGCGCGGTTTCCGTGCGCTGGGCCACGTATCCCACGGTCCGCGCGATGTCCTGTGGCGACAGGGCCAGCACGTCGCGTCCGGAGACCAGTATGCTTCCGCTGCGGGGGCGGTGCAGGGCGTTAATGCATTTGAGCAGGGTCGTCTTGCCCACGCCGTTGGGGCCAAGGATGGCAAGGAGTTCTCCGCCGTGGACCTGAAAGTCCACATCGTCCAGCACGGGCTGACTGGCATAGTCAAAGCAGAGGCCAGCTACGTCGAGTTTCATCGTCCCCGCCCCTTGATGATGAGATAGATAAAGGCCGGTGCGCCCATAAACGCCGTCAGCACCGAAACAGGCAAAATGTGCGGGGAGAGAATCAGCCGCGCCGCCGTGTCCGACACAAGCAGCAGCAGCGCGCCGCACAGGATGGATGCGGGCAGCAGGTAGCGGTGGTCCGAGCCAATGACCCGGCGCACCATGTGCGGCACCACAAGGCCCACAAAGCCGATAATACCCAGATAGGAAATGATGACGGCCGTCAAAAGCGACGACAGCAGCATGCCCACCAGCCGTACGCGTTGCACGCGCACGCCAAGGCCGTGGGCTGTTTCGTCGCCTGCGTCAATGGCGTTATAGTTCCACGCGTTGGCGAGGAAGTAGGCGCAGCACACCGCCGTGACGGCGGACAGAGCGCCAAGTTCGCCCCACGAGGCGCGCGCCGTGTCGCCAAAGGTCCAAAAGACCATGGCGGCCAACTGCACGTCGTCCGCGAAGTATTGCAGAAACATGGTCCCGGCGGTGAACAGCGCGCCTAGGGCGACGCCGGTGAGGACCATAACCTCCGGCGTGGTGCCGCGCATGCGCGAGATGGCGACAATGAGCAGCGCCGCGCCAATGCTGCATCCAAAGGCCGCGGCGGTGGTGACGTAGGGGTTTGTAATGGTCACCGCGTCCGCGGCCGAGGAGCCCATAATGCCGCCCCCCAGCACCATCACGGACAGCGCCGCGCCAAAAGCGGCGGCATGCGAGATGCCAAGGGTAAAGGGCGAGCCAAGGGGGTTGCGCAGGATGGACTGCATGGTCGCCCCGGCAACGGCCAGCCCCGCCCCGGCAACCATGGCGGAGAGCGCCTGCGGCAGGCGAATATTCCAGATGATGATGTCCCAGCGCGCGGAGACGTCGAGGCCCAGCAGGCTGCGGGCCACGTCACTTACGGGCACGTTGGCCGCACCAAGGGAGACGGCCATGATGAGCGCGCCCACAAGAAGGACCGCGCCGGAGGCAATGACGACGCGCTTGGCGCGCAGGTAGCGGCAGTAGGCTTCGGGGATGCGTCCGTCGGCAAAGTGCATGCTAGTTGACCGGCACCGGGCTGTAGGCAAGGCCGCCAAAGGCCGTATTCATGGCGTCAAACACGGGCTTGCCGACAAGGAAGGTGTAAATCTCGTCCGCCTTCTGCGCGGGGTCGATGTCCGCAAAGCGGTCCGGGTACAGAATCTTGCCCACGGCGTAGGCGTTGGCGAGGATGGAACCGTAGTTGATGGAGTACCAATTGTAGGGGAGCACGCCATAGACGCGGCCCTGCTGGACGGCCGTGAGTGTGCGGTAGGCCGGGTCGTTGCGCAGTTCGTGCAGGCCGCCCGCGGCGTCGCCCATCTGCACGGTGGACAGGTCGAGGAACAGCACCTCCGGGTTCATTTCCACCAGCTTTTCCTTGGCGATGTCGCTGTGGCGCAGGTCCTTTGCCGCGCCGCCCGTGTGGGCGAGGTTGCGCGCATTCACAAAGGTAAAGGGCGGGTAGAGCGGTTCCGTGGAGTGGTAGCCGTGCGGCCCCTTGAAGGCCACGCCGCCAATGTAGACGCCGGGACGCTCGCTGGCGGGAACGTCCGCCGTGCGCGCGGCAAGGTCGGCAATGGCGTCCTCAAAAAAGGCGATGACGTCTTCAGCGCGCTGGCGCTTGCCGATAACGTCGCCCATGGTGCGTAGGGTCTGGTAGAGCTTGGGGCGGTTGGGGCCGAGGTCTGCGTAGGCCAGCGTCACCACAGGGATGCCCGTCTTGGCGTGCAGTTCGGCGGGGTCGTGCCCCATGCTGGAGGCGTAGGTTTTCAGGATGACCTGCGGCTGTGGCTCCAGCGTCAGAATGCGTTCCGGGTTGTCGTGCCCGCGAAATTGGCCGAACACGGGCTTGGCCTTGTACTGCGGGGTGGCAAGGGCGTAGGGGCGCGAATCGAACCGGGCGCGGCGGGTTTCCATGTCGTCCACGCCAACGACAAGGTCCTGCCCCTGGAGATAGGTGAGCAGGCGCAGACAGCCGGAGCCGGAACAGATAACGCGTGATACAGAATCCGGCACATCCACAGTGGCGCCGAGGGCGTCGGTCACCTGCGCGGCGCGGGCATGGGGAGCAAGGAACAGCGCGGCCAGAAAGACACAGGCAACAGCCCGAAACGACCTGAGCAACATAGAACTCTCCTTCACACGAATGGTTGAAGGGTGACACTATTTGCTCAAATACGTGATGTCAATATTCGTTGCAGGGGAAGCGATGCAAAAGCGTATGCGTAATCCTTATCCGATTACTAGGAGAATGCGACGCGGGGCCGGGCATTCGGGGGGAATCGAGTCTTAAGAGAACGTGGCGGCGGAGGCTGGAGCGGGTGTGCG
>NZ_JBUDSW010000072.1:0-14373 GCF_054921475.1 Desulfobaculum sp.
CTTTCCCCGTTCCACGGTGCAAACGCCCGCAGCGGTGAAAATTCGCCCGCAACATGCCGCCGCCTCACGTCATTTTCGCCCTCGCCCCTGCCCACGCATCGCCAAACAGCCAAAACGCCGCACGCGCCGCATCAGCGGCCCTCATGCGCATATGCCCATTTTCATCTCTCTCCATCGCCCCATATGCCATTTTTGCCAAAACACGAAAAAGTGCGCCACGCCGCACCGCCATGCTTTGCACCGGATTGACGCCTTGGGCAAAAGCGATTACTCACTGGAATTCGCAACATTCTAGGGGAATTGCGCAAGGCATAGGGAAGCAGCGCCGCCATACGGCGCGGATACACTCATCTGATCAGAATTTAAGCATTTCATGGAGCTGATATGACGCAGTGGTCGAAAAACAATGATGTTCTTGGCTCTGTCAACCGTGGCAACGCCATCGAGTCCGGTCTGTGCACGCTGTGCCGCGCGGACTGCAAGGGCAAGTGCGAAACGTGGCTGTCCAGCCTTAAGGGGCGCCAGACGCTTTACCCGCGCGACTTCGGCGTGGTGACCGCCGGCAGCGGCAACACCACCCACGTTGGCGTGTCCTACAACTCGCTGCGCGTTCAGGGCACCAACTATGGCGCCGCTGCCGGCGGCGACAAGGCTGCGTGTGGCGACTGTCTGTTCACGGACGTCTCTCTGGAGACGACCTTCGGCAACGAGGTAAAGACCACGTCCCGCGTGCCCTTCATGACGGGCGCTCTCGGCTCCACCTTTATCGCCGCCAAGTACTGGGACAGCTTTGCCATCGGTTGCGCCCTTGTCGGCATTCCCATTGTTGTGGGCGAAAACGTTGTGGGCGTGGACCGCGCCTCCCAGCTGCAGGACGGCCGCATCACCAGCGCCCCCGAGCTGGAACGCCGCATCGACACCTACCTGCGCTACTACGACGGCTACGGCGCCATCATCGTACAGCTCAACGTTGAGGACGCCCGCAACGGCGTGGCCGAGTACCTCGCCGAGAAGTACGGCAACAAAGTTGTTGTGGAGCTCAAGTGGGGGCAGGGCGCAAAGAACATCGGCGGCGAGATTGAAGTCGCCAGCCTTGAGTACGCCCGCTTCCTCAAGCAGCGCGGCTACCTCGTGGACCCCGATCCCGAGCGCCCCGAAGTGCAGGAAGCCTTCAAGAGCGGCTCCATCCACTCCTTTGCCCGCCACAGCCGCCTTGGCTACACGCACCTCAACAGCTATGAGCAGGTGCATGAAGAATTCATGCACACCGTGGAATACCTGCGCAAGCTGGGCTTCAAGCGCATCACGCTCAAGACTGGCTCCTACGGTATGGAAGGCCTCGCCATGGCCATCAAGTTCGCCACGGAAGCCAAGCTGGACCTGCTGACCATGGACGGTTCCGGCGGCGGCACGGGCATGAGCCCGTGGAACATGATGGAATCGTGGGGCGTCCCCTCCATCCTGCTGCACGCCAAAGCGCACGAATATGCCTCTATCCTCGCGGCCAAGGGCCACAAGGTTGTGGACATGAGCTTTGCCGGCGGCTTTGCCAAGTGCTCCAACATCTTCAAGGCCCTCGCCCTTGGCGCGCCGTACACCAAGATGGTGTGCATGGGCCGCGCCATGATGATTCCGGGCTTCCTCGGCTCCAACATCGAGGGCGTACTGCGCCCCGAGCGCCGCGAAGCCGTGTGTGGCAACTGGGACAAGCTGCCCTCCACGGTCAGCGACCTCGGCTCCACCGCAGAGGAAATCTTCGCGGGCTACCACGACGTGGCGCAGAAGGTGGGCAAGGAAGAAATGCAGAACATCCCCTACGGCGCAGTCGCCATGTGGGGCCTCGTGGACAAGCTGTCCGCCGGACTCCAGCAGCTGCTGGCCGGTTCCCGCAAGTTCGCCCTTGACGAAATCACCCGCGGCGACATCGCCTCCGCCAACCGCGAGACCGAACGCGAAACGGGTGTCCCCTTCATCACCGACGTGCAGGACGAAATGGCCAAGCGCATCCTCAACAGCTAGGCCGCCCGTACATCCCGGCGCAATCCATAAAGCGCCCCGCAGACTTTGTCTGCGGGGCGCTTTTTTGTCTGTACGCCTACGGTGGTCAACAGAGCGTTCTCCTCCGTACCCTCCAGCCGCCATACAGCGACACCTCCCCCGTCACCGGCCTCAGGCCGCCCCACTCCCCTACGGACACCAAGCCCTAACGCTGAAGCGCGATGACGTTTCAGCCCACAGTACGTCGCACATTGCGTCATGATTTCGTGTGACAATGTAAGGCTCGCGCGCCGCCCGCACAGCCACGTCATTTCCGCAGGCCGTAGTCTCGCCCTATGTCCGCCTTCCGACATTCTGGCCCTTTACGCTCCGGCGCAAAGCGAGGGGCATCCATCCCCCCCTTCCGTCCTGCGCACAAAAAAGCGCGGCGGTCATAACTGACCACCGCGCTCTGGAGGCGTTTCAAATACTGAGGGAGTCCGCGACTATTTGCCGTCCTCCCCGCCCATTTCGGTAGCCGCGACGGGCACCGTGTAGGAATGGATGCTCCCACCATCACGCACGATGAGGCGCACGGCGTTAATCTGGCGTTCCGCCGGGAAGTAGAGATACCCCACACGGGTGTACTCCGCCGGGACCGGCTCATCATTCCAGCCGTACTGGTCCAATTCGCGCCGGATAACGCGCTTGAGGTCGCGTTCGGAGGACGCATACACGCCGCCAGCGCCGCCAACCAGTGCGCCGCCTGCCGCGCCAATGGCCGCGCCCTTCCAGATATTGTCGCCACCACCAATGGTACCGAGAAGCGCGCCAAGCCCGGCACCAAGGAAGGAACCGAGCGCCGCGGTCTTGCCCGCGTTGGACGCTGTGTTGGAGAAGGTTTCGGAGGCAAAGACGAGGCGCGTGGCCTCTTCATGGTTGTAGGCAAGGTACTCGCCGTCCACACCCTTGCCGCGCGTTTCTTCCACGCGCACCACGGGGCTGGCGTCGCCCTTATTATGAAAAACGAGGAACACCGGGGCCAAGCCGGCATCGGCATAGTCCATGCCCTGCCCAAAATGCTCGTAGGCGACGGCGGCGATATCCCACTTTGGCGTGGTCACCGCACCGGAAACCGTGGCCGGATTCACAACCCGGCGGGGCTGGGGCAAAGGCTTTGTGGGCTGGCAGCCCACCACAAGAGTAAACGCAAGCACCAGAAGCAGAATCTTCGCCGCCCCCGGCCGCAAAGCAGAAATCATGGTCACACTCCTTGCACCGCTTAGGATGCCAGTATTCCGGCGTAGCCGACCACTTTGCTGTAGTCGCCCGTCACATCGCCGGAGGTCGAATACGCCACAAGCCGGGCGCTGGTTGCGCCAAGCTCGCGCGCGAGGAAAAGACCAAGTGTCATCGGCAAAATGCCGCACATGGAAATATCCTTGGACAGGACCTCATGATACAGCGCTTCGGCGTCAAGGGCCACCGCTGCGTTCAGGGCGGATGTGTCGAGTTTTCGGGCTTCCACGTCGCTAAGAAAATGGCTCATGTCCGAGCTGACGACGATGCTGGCAGGCTGGGGGTCCTGCTTGAGGGTGGCGGCAATGCTCCCGGCCACAGCCCGGAGCACATCAATATTCGATTCCGCCACACAGATGGGCACAATCCCAACATCCGGGCGAACCGTGCGCAGGAAGGGGAGCACGACCTCCAGCGAATGCTCGTAAGCATGCGCCACAGTATCGGCCTCCAGCGCGGTGTGGCAGGCAATGACGCGCGCGGCGAGCATTTCGTCCACGGGCACCTCTCCACCGGGAATGCGCCACACCCCATCTGGCCACACGGCCAGCGGGCGGCCATTGCCCGTATGATTGGGGCCCAGCAAAATCACACGCGAGGCAAAGTTCGCCTCGCCCATGGTCTTGCCGCACACGCCCCCTGAAAAGGGATAGCCCGCGTGCGGCACCATGGCGAGCACGGTGCGCTCCGGCATTTTCCCTTCCGCGGTGGACATGCATGATGCGATGTCCTGCTTCAGGGCGTCCGGGTCATTGCTGTAGAACTGTCCGGCGACGACGGGTAGTCTATCCATACTCCCCCTCCGCCCCGCCAGCGCGCGCTGACGGGGATGCTTCCAGCGTTACTGCAACGTTGTTGCGTCTGGCTGATACTGTCGCGTGGCCTGCTCAAGGCTGTCAAGCTTGAGGTCAGACGCGGCCATACGGCCATAGAGCGTATCCGGTGCGGAATCAGCCAGCTTGCCCAGCATTTCGCGCCACTTTTTGGTGTCGCCAATTTTTTTGTGCAGGCCCGCCATGCGGTAATGCAGGGCGCGCAGGCTTGGGTCGCCCTCAGGAATATGCTTTTCATACTCCTGAGACCACTTCAGGGCCTCGGGCACGCGGCCGGAGCGCTCGGTCACATTCACAAGAATGCGCAAGGTATCGCGAATCTTGCTCTGGTCCTCGTCCCTGCGGAGCAAGGTATCAAGGGCCTCCTGCGCGTTGTTGTAGGCAACCTTAAGCTGCCCCTTCTCCTCGGCCTCAAGGGCCATGAAGTACAGGGCGTAGGCGCGCTGGCGCTCGTCAAGCTGGCGGTCCTGCGCCAGTTCCATCCACAGGGGACGGCTCTTGTCCAACTGACCAAGATTCTCGTGCGCAAGGGCCTCGGCGTAGCGCAGTTCGCGGCGATGGTCCGGGGAAAGCTCCCACTCCTTCACGGCGTCTGCGGTCTCCAGCACCTTTTCCCATGCCTGATTTTCCAGATACACGGACAGGGCAAGGCTCATCGCCATTTCCGAGGCTTCGGGAATCTGCGCCTGTTTCAGGAACGGCGTCACGATATCAAGCGCGCGCTCGGGATTGCCGCGCTTCCAGAAGCTGAGGGCCAGGGCCATACGCGCGCCGGGTGAAAGCTGCTCGCGCTGTTTGCGCAGGAAGTCGTTTTCCTCCCACAGCTTGATAATCATGGGGTAGTTTTCCTCGCGCACCAGCGGTTCGACGAACTGGCTAAAGGATTGCAGCCCCACATCCATGGCGCGGGGGAGCAGCTTGTTCTCCGGGTACTTCTGGGCGAAGGCCCGCGAAGAGGCAATGGCGTCGAGGTATTTCTTGTTCCACATCTCCCAGATGCCGCGCTTGAGGTGCGCCAGCGGCGCAAGCGCGCTCTCCGGGTGGTCCGCGATAATTTCGTTGTAAATCTCGGACGGCTTGAGGTTCAGCGGCTTGTCAAAGATGCTGTACATCTGCTCCACGGTGGGAGCGTCGTAGATGCCTTCCTCGGCAAGGCGCATCTTGGAAATCAGCCCGCCCTCGCGGTCCGGGAACTCGGTGACGGCCTTTTGGTACACTTCGCGCGCGGCGGCGGGCTTGTCCGTCTTGACGTAAATATCGCCAAGGCGGGCAAGGATGATGTCCGCGTCGTCGCCCTTGGGGTCGATATTGTAATACGACCAGTAGTAGTCCTTGGCGGCCTCGAAGTTGTCCACCTGATAGGCGGCGTCGCCCTGCAACTGCAGGAACGGCGGGAACTCGATATAATAGCGCGGCCAGCGCTTTTCGATAAAGTCCACAATCTGGAAGGCCTGCTTGTCGTAACCCAGCTCCTTGAGGGACCGGGCCAGACCAAGGGAAGCCTCGCGCACGAACTGGCTGTCCGGGTAGACTTGGACAAGGTACTGGAACTCGTCCGCAGCGCGCTGATAGTTCTTGTTTTTGAAATAGTAGTCACCCCAGTAATAATAGGTCAGGGGGACATTCAGGTCGTTGGGGTACTTTTTGCGCAGGCGGTTAAAGAACGCCGTCGCTTCGGGAATATTGCCAACCTTGAGGTTCAGCACGCCGCGCTTGAGGAGCGCTGTGGGCACGCGCTGGGAATCCAGATTGGAGTTCATGGCGGTTTCGTACGCGCCGTTAATCTCGTCAAAGTGGCTTTCCAGCTCACCCGTGTGCTTGCTGTAGAGCACATCGGCCTTCATATAGAGCGCTTCCTCGCGCATGTCGTCGGGCACGCGGGTATCGCGGGTCAGGATATCCAGCTGTTCCAGCGCGGTGTCATACTCACCCATGCTCTGGGCCGTCTGCGCGCCCAGCATCACTTCCTCAAAGTCCGGCGTCTGCGTCGCATTGGTAGCGTTGGTGGCGTTATCCTCGGCCGGAGTCACGTCCCCTTCGGCCACAACCGTTTCCTCCGGCTGCTGGGGCGATTCCGGTTCAGGCTGCACTTCCGGCTCGGGCTGCGGCTCTTCGGCGACGGGCTGCGGGAGCGCGTCCGAAGCCGCCCTCACGCCGGACATATCATCCTCAGGCGCGCTGAGGGGAGTTGCGTCGGCCTTGGAACCACGATTCACCTTGGCGCGAACGGCCCACGGCATGGACTCGTCACGCAGAAAATCAGCCACCTTTTCGCGCACACCTGTGCCGTTGGCCTTCTGCTCCACCCGCTGCGACGGCACCTTAGCGGCGGCGGAGACCTGCGGTTCCGGCGTGGCGGTGGTATTGGACGCCACAGGACGGCGCACAGCCTGCGGTGTCGTCAGCTTTTGACGCACCTCAGGAACGCCTTGCCCCTTCACCACCCGGCCACGAAAGACGTTGCCGGAGTCCTTGGCCGCGTCGTCGCCACTGTCCACGCGTTGAGACATGGACTTTGACTCGGTCTGATTGGACGCTGCGGCGCGGGAGGGTGCAGTGGCATTGGCCTGAGTGGCATTGGTGCGGGATGGGGCGGCGGTACGGTTCCCCGTCGCATTGGTCTGTGGCGCGGCGGCGCGGCGCGGCGTGGTGGCATTCACCTTCGGCGCGGTACGCGTCGCGTTTTTCGCCTTGGGGGCGGGCTTTTTGGCGGGTGCAGGCGCTTTGACCTGCGGCGCATCGGCCCCTGCGCGCGGCGTCCACCGCGCGCCCAGCGGGTCCGGGAAGACGTCCACCACAAGGCGCGGCGGGTTCTCCAGCGTGAAGGCCACATACCCGAAGGCATCGGTCTTCAGCCCAAGGGTTGCCCCGTCCGGCTTTGGGGTGACGCTTCCCACAATGTTTGCCCCGCCAAGGTCCGGGCGGCCCCCGGTAACGGTGCCCATACCCTCCGGCGCGGCAACAGTCAGACTGCGCTTGCCGGTACGGACGACGTCATACTTTGGCAGGTTGTCTGGAAAGGTAAAGACGACGCGTTCCTTATCCGGGTGAAGCCCGAAGGAATACGACACGGCCCGGCCGGATGCCGGGAAACAAAGCCCCGCAAGGCTTGCCAGCAAGAGGATGCAGAACAGGCTGCTAGTAGTACGAACGCTCACGACAACTCTTTATGCAACAACCATGCAAAACGCTTACAAATGCGTCCTGCACGATATGTCTTTGCCACGGGAAGCCCCAATCGGCGGGGACCGCTGACAGTCACAGGATTACAGGCCTTTCTTCTTCAACTTTTCGATGAGCGTCGTCCGTTTGATGCCGAGGATCTCGGCAGCCCGGTTTTTGACGCCATCGGCCTGTCCCAGGGCCTCCACCAGCAGCTTTTCCTCCACCTTGTCTAGGAAGGCCTTGAGGTCAAGGTCCTTGTCCACAAGGTCCTGAACCTGCGGCCATGCAAAGCCGGCAGGCACAGCTGGGGGCATTTCCTCCATGGGGCGCTCGCGTCCGATGTCCGACCAGATTTTCTCCGGCAGGTCTTCGGGCGTGATGGTATCGCCATCGCAGAGGATGGACAGCCGCTCCATGAAGTTTTCCAGTTCGCGGATATTTCCCGGCCATGAGTAGGACAGGAGCATGGCCCGCGCCTCCGGACCCAGCCTAAGCGGCGCGCAACCCTGTGTATCGGTGAAGCGTTTCAGAAAATGGTCTGCAAGCAGCGAGACGTCGTTCCCGCGCTGCCGCAATGGCGGCAGGTGCAAAGGAATGACGTTAAGACGGTAGAACAGGTCCTCGCGGAAGTTCCCCTTGTTGACTTCGTCCTCAAGGTCGCGGTTGGTGGCGGCAACGATGCGCACATCCACCTGTTGGGTTTTGCTTCCGCCAACGCGCTCGAACTCGCGCTCCTGCAGTACGCGCAGGATTTTCACCTGCAAAGAGAGGTCTAATTCGCCTATTTCATCAAGGAATATGGTGCCGCCGTCGGCCAGCTCAAACCGGCCGGCGCGCGAACGGATGGCATGCGTAAAAGCGCCCTTCTCGTGCCCGAAGAGTTCGGACTCCAGAAGTTCGCGCGGGATGGCCCCGCAGTTGATGGGGACAAAAGGCTTGTCCGCCCTTTTGCTGTTGGCATGGAGTGCGCGAACCAGCAGTTCCTTACCGGTTCCGGATTCACCCGTGACAAGGACCGTACTTTCGGTAGGGGCGACCTTGGCGAGCACCCCGAAGACTTTCTTCAGGGCCGGGCTTTGTCCTATGATACCACTCTTAACGATATCCATTGATCCTCCACATGAGCCCCGGTTGCCGGTCCCCCCTCTGACAAGCACCGGAAACAACGCGTAAAGACACACGCTATCAGCATATTGCTGTCAATACACTGACGCAAAGTCAAGAAAACTTTTAGAAAACCAGGACACACGTATGCCGAATACTGGCTACTGACGGTATTTTGTCAGCATTTTCGGCATCTCACACTTGATTATCAAGAAGCGTACCAAGCATTTCGTCCTGTGTGCGAACAACAGCAGCGGACGCTTCGAAGGCCCGCTGGTTGGACATGAGCGTGGTCATTTCCACGGCTAGGTCCGTCTGCGATGGGGCTGGGGACGGCAGGACGCCGCCCGCGGTGGGCACGGCACTGCCCTCCTGGCTGATATCTGCAACGGCGACGCCGGAATAGTCCGGGCGTTCCTCAAAGTCCGTGCGCGAGGGCATGAACTCCTCGGTATTCACATTGGCAATATTGTTCGCCGTCACGGCCTGCGCCGTGGAGAACGCACTGAGAGCTGATTGGGCTGTGCCTAGCACTTTCATGGGAAAACCGTCCTTTTCGGGTCACGAGGGCACACGAAGACCCCTCGCTGTCTATCAGGTTCTCACAAGTCGTTGTCCATTTCAATAATGGCATACGCGCTGTGATTGTGAATAGACTCCTGGCTCTCCACCTCGACCTTAAACCACGACACCTGCTCCAGCTGGCGCAGTTCGTGCGCCGCCGCGCGCACCACGTCTTCTACGAAGGCGGGGTTGGCGAAGGCGTCGTCCGTCACGCGGCGCTCATCTTCCCTCTTGAGGAGCGCATAAACCGGGGACGACCCGGCGCGTTCGGCAATGCCGATAAGGTCTTCTATCCACACCATACCCTGCGAACGAGTCCGAACCCGCACAATGGCGCGCTGGCTATGCGCCCCGCCACTAGAAATGGCAAGGGAGCACGGGCACACCGTCATAACGGGTACATCCACACCCAGTTCGAAGGTCAGATTCCCATTGTCCAATTCGCCTACCAGGCTGCACTGGTAGTCCATTGGTGCCGCGGTTCCCGTCTCCGGCGCATTGCGCAGAAGAAAGTACGGAAACCGAAAGATCAGGTGCGCACGCTCGGCTTCGAGCCGGGTCCGCACATCCCCCAGCAGGCGCATAAAGCTGGCGTAGTCCAGCTCCTCGCTCCACTCTTTGAGCGCTTCGATGAAGCGGCTCATGTGCGTGCCCTTAAAGCGTGCGGGCAAATCGACGGAAAGGTCGACCTGCGCCACGGTATGCTGCACCTCGCCCTTGTTGTCCCGGTTTTTTACCAGAACAGGCAGGCGCAAATTCTTCACGCCGACTCGGTCGATGGGCAACGCCACATCGGCCGGGCCGCTTTGTACATCCTTCATTGGGTCTATACCAAGTCCTGTCCGGTAGTAGTCAGGCTCAGCTTGCCGTGCTTGACGCCCTTGGTCGAAGCCAGCCGCTGGCCGAGGCTGCGGATTCTGTCCGCAGGGCCTTTGAGGACGAGCACCTCAAGGCAGTTGTGATGGTCCAAGTGGACATGCAGCGTCGAAAGAATAAGCTCGTGCGCCTCGTGCTGCAACTCCGTGAGACGCTGGGAAAGGTTGCTCTGGTGGTGGTCATAGACCATGCTGAGCGTTCCGGCAACTTCCCTATCGGACTCTTCCCACTCTTTCTTTACCAGCGTGTTACGAATGAGGTCGCGAATGGCCTCGGAACGTGTTTGGTAGCTGTGCTCTTCGCAATGCTTGTCGAACTTGTCCAGCAGGTCGGAATCAAGCGAGACACCAAAACGGATCGTCTTTCCCATTGCGTCCTCCGAAATGATCGGGGTTTTCATACCAGACCGTTATGGTCAAGCATTTTTCGTTATTTCAAGGATATGCACGGTCACGGGGTGGCCTTCCCACTGCATGGTTTCGGTGACCACGCGCCGAAAGCTCCAGCCCAATTCTCGCACGGCGCGTTCAAAGGGCTTCGCAACAGCGCGGCCGGGTTCTGCAATCCATGCCACGCCATCCGCCGCCAGAGTGTGGTCCAAAAAATCCGTCACCGCGCCGATAAAGCGCTTTTCGTAGATAATATCCCCGGCCCAGATGAAGTCCGCCGCCCCGGCCGCACACGCGGCGGAGCGCCAATCCATCTGCACCCACAGGGGCTGGCTGACGCCGTTGAGCGGCGCATTGCCGTGGGCAAAGACCAACGGCTCATATTCATAATCAAAGGCCAAAACCCGCGCGCCGTACAACGCGCCCACAAGGGCTGTCAGCCCAAGGCCGCACCCCATGTCCACCCCAACGCGGCCCGCGATGCGCTCGCGGTTTTGCGCCAGCCAGTTGGCCAGCACCACGCTGGAGGGCCACAGTTCGGCCCAATAGGGCAGGCGCTCGTCCTGTCCAAAATCGTCCTCGCCAATGCTCTCCCACAATGTTTCAAGGTCGGCCGTGCGCTCAATAAGCCACGTCCGCCCCGCCGCGGTCACCTCAAGGCGCTGGCGCGGTCCGTTCACATCAATGTGGGGGGTTTTGTCCTGCATAATCGTGTCACTTCCTTACAAACGTGGGATGCAGCAATTATTGCGCTCCACTCCACGTCCGGCGCTACACCCGCGGTAACACGATGTCAATAGAGCCAGCATACAACGCACCATTTTTCACACGCAGAATATGACACCCTGCGCCGAAAGCGCACGGATTTCGTCCTCTGGCGGGCACCAAAGGGGTATGCATGGCCCGGGGGAGGGCTCGGCATAATTTAATACGGCGTGGAGCGCAATATCAGCACGCCCGTGGACGCCTGACACAGGGCAAGCGCAACCAGCAGCACCATGCACAACCCATGAAACACGGGGAGAAGAAGCCGCTTGGCACGGCGCACATGCATCAGCCAGCCCGCGCCGCCGCCCAGAACGAGCAGCGGCAGGATGTACCAAACCGCATTAACGAAGTGCCACCCCGTGCTGCCAAGCTCGCCGGTACGGTGCCACGCAAAATACATCCCACCCGGCATACCGAGCACCATCCCCAGCACCACCACAGCGCCAAGAAAAACGTGCCGCCCGTACGCGAAGCGCGCCTTGTGCCCAAAATGCAGCATTCTCGCGCGCTGCGTTCCCGTATAGAATACATACAGGGCCACAAGAATAAGCACGCCCATAAGGGCCGGATGAAACATGTGAAGCAGCTGATGCATGGTGCCTCCAGAAATCTTTCCGCCCCCGCGCATGAGGGCCCACACCGGGCTGGACTAGGGGGCGGGGCATGTGCAACTGTCTGTTCGCCCTACGACTTCAAGCGAGACTACCATAATGATAACAATCCACAACGTCTGCTTCAGCTACAGTGGCGCCCCGGCCACGCTTCAGGATATTTCCCTGTCCATCCCGGCGGGCAGCATCGTGGTGCTTGCCGGGGCCAACGGCTCAGGCAAAACCACCCTGCTTTCCCTGCTGGCGGGACTGCTGTCGCCGAAATCCGGGAGCATTGCACGCGGCCCCATCACCACACCCGGCGATGAAAAGGCCTTCCGGCGCAGCGCCGGGCTGCTGCTGCAGGACGCGGACCTGCAAATTCTTGGCTCCACGGTGGAGGAAGACCTGCTCCTTGGCGGGGCAGGACCACAGCGCAGCGCCGCCGCCCGCGACATGGCCCAGCGCTTTGACCTTCTCCAGCAATGGCAGACCCCGGTTCAGCACCTGTCATGGGGGCAAAAACGCAAGCTCTGCCTTGCCGCAACCCTCCTGCGCGAGCCGGAATTCCTGCTCCTTGACGAACCCCTCAGCGGGCTGGACTACCCCGGCATGCGCGAAATGCGCAGACTGATTGAAGACAGCAAAGAGGCCGGACTCACGCAGATTATCACCTCGCATGACCTTGCCCCGCTGGTGGACCTTGCCGACATCATCGCCGTGATGCACGGCGGAAGACTGGTGCGCGCCGGACGCCCGGAAGAGGTGCTGAACGGCATTGCAGAATATGGCGTGCGTCCACCGGACAGCTGGACCTTGGACCGCACCCTGCGGCGGTGGGAATAGCTATGCAGGACGGAAAACGCCTTGCGCCCACAGCCGCCGCGCCCCAAGCCAGCGCTACACATGGCGGCCCCGCCCAGCTGCCCCACTTCGTGCTGGACCACCGGGTCCGCATCCTGCTGGCCCTTGGTTTTGGCCTGCTTATCCTGCACACCGGGGCGGTAGGCCTTGGCGTTTTTGCCGTCGCCGCCGCGGCGTTGACGGCGTTTCTCAGCCGCCGGTCTGCGGCTGACCTGCGGCTGACCGCTGCGGCGGGAATTTTTGTGGGGCTGTGGACCGCGGTGAAGTGCCTCGTGGAGCTCTGGAGCGGTGCGACCGTTGCGGCGGCCCTGACAGAGAGCGGCCTGCTTGGCCTACGGCTGGGGCTGCTTATTCTGGTGGGGCTGTGTCTTGCGCTGTCGTCTTCGCCGCGTAAGCTGGGGCTAGCCTTAGCGTGGATGCTGCGCCCAGTGCTTGGCCGCCGCGCGTGGAGCGTCGCCCTCGCCCTTGCGCTGATGATCCACTTTTTGCCGCTGACGTGGCAAACCTTTGCCCGCTTGCGGCAGACCATGCGCCTGCGCGGGACCGACGTACCGTGGCGGCAACGCCTTATCCTGCTTCCGCAGGCCGCACTCCGCGCCCTTAGCCAAAAAACATGGAACCAGACCATAGCCATTGCCTCGCGCGGTCTGGACGAAGAAGCGGCGTGGCGGGAACCTTTCCCGGCCAACGCCGCTCATTGGTGCTGAGGAAGCGTCGCCCTTCTTGCCGGGGTCTTCATCACCCGGCTGTGACGACTCCGGCTGGGCCGACTGGCCGCCGTCATCGCTGACGGCGTCGCCCTGCCCGGCTGGGGCCGCATGTGGAGTGCCGGGCACAGACTCCTCCGCGTCCGGCTCTTCATTCTCCGAGTCCGGTTTTGCGTCCAATTCAGCGTCCGGTTCACCCTCTGACGCGGCAGGTTCAGGGTCCAGCGCGATGGGCTCAGGCGCAGATTCGGCCTGTGGCGAAACACCTGCCGCATCGCCACCCTCTACCACTCCGTCAGCATCCACAGCGCGCTCAGCATCCCCAAACCGGGGAGCCGTTGAAGCGGATTCGCCAAGAGGCGTATAGCCAGCGGGAAATGCGCCGCCATCAGCGGCCACGCCGTTTCCCGCGCCCTGCGCCGCGCTGTCCAACTCCGCCCACGGGTCGCTCGCTTGTCCCGTCTCAGCCTCCACGCGAGGCATTCCGGCCACCGCGCCCGCAGGTGCGGCATACGGCGCATCCATCGTGGCGAGGGTTCTGCCACGGCGCTGGGCACGGCGGATGTCGCGCTGCAAGCGGTGCGAGCGCACTTCTGCCGCGTGCTCCACAAAGCTGCGCCACATCACAAGGATAGACAAGACCAGCAGGGCGGTATCACGCCAGACCGAGTACATCATCTCGCCCTTGGCGTCTGGGCGCACCGAAAAGCAGCCACAGCTGATGTCCAGCCCGCGGGAGACGTTGTACCACATGACAATGATGAACACCGTCAGCATGCCGGTGATGAGCACGGACGCGCCGCGCACGGCCACGCCGCACACAAGGGCCGCGCCGCACACAAACTCCAGCCACGGCAACACCATGGACACGGGATTAATCGCCTCGGGCGGCAGGATTTGGTAGTTCTGCACCACCTGCGCAAACAGGCCCGGCTCCAGTATTTTCATGACGGACGCGGCCATGAACACCACGCCAAGGACGATGCGTCCAAAGTCTTCCACTCTGCTCATTCGCTCTGCTCCACGTCGCCCTGAACGTCCTGCCAGCCTTTGAAACCGGCCTCGTAGATCAAAATATTGGTGTAGCCCAGCATCCGCAGATTCTCGCCCAGCTCGTGGCTCATCATACAGCTGGCGGAGCTGCAATAGATGACAAGGGTGGTTTCGTCCTCGGGCGTGCCAAGCACGGCCTCCACCTCATCGGCAAACATACCCGGGGCAATGTTCACCGCGCCGG
>NZ_JBUDSW010000073.1:0-14226 GCF_054921475.1 Desulfobaculum sp.
GACGCATCACGCCGCATGAAGCGCATCCTTGGCGGCGCACCCCGCTCTCCCCGGCGCGCCCGGCAGGCGGCCCCGGAGCTGTCGGCCCCGGCATTTCTGCCCGCGCCCCTTGCTGACGCGTGGCTGGTGGTCAAGTACACCTGTATGACCTACAAGAAAGGACGCCCCGTCCCTGCCGCACCGGCGCGGCTTGATCTTTTCACTGCGTAGTCCGACGCGGGAAGGGGATGGTCCCAAGGGGACCACGGCAACAGGCCCGAAGCGACACTGTCGCTCCGGGCCTGTGCTCGTTTGGATGGCGAGAAGAACCAGCGCACGGCGCTGGCAGAATGCGGCAGGAAGGGAAAACGGTATGGCGTCCCCGGCGCGCCCGAAAGCGCGGCCCGCCCAATGCGGCGCTGGCCGAGGCAACGTGACATCACGCGGCCCACGGCGCGGCGTCTGGGGGCGTATCCGGCTCCGTTTAGTCCGCGTTGAGGCGGCTACCTACGACTGTCAGCTTCGGGCGGAATCGGGCAGAAGCGGCCACAATCGCACAGAAACGGCCGGGCATCAGACGCGGGGAAGACGCCGCCCCGGTGTGGCGCTAGCGGCCCTCGGCCACGTCCAGCGCGCTGTCCACGTCCCAGCCCTCGTGAACAAGGCCGTTCAAGGCGCGGACCATATTGAAGGTATCCTCCGCCTGGAAGATGTTGCGGCCAATGGACAGGCCGCTGCCGCCGGCATCGAGGGAGTCGGACACCATCTGGAGCAGGTCGCGCGGGCTGTCCACCTTGGGACCACCGGCGATGACCACAGGCACGCAGGCTCCGGCCACGGCGCGGCGGAAGGTATCGGGCGAGCCGGTGTAGGGCACCTTGACGATGTCCGCGCCCAGTTCCATGCCCACGCGGGCGCAGTGCGCCACCACGTCGGGGTCAAACTCGTTGGCAACCTTGGGGCCGCGGGCGTATACCATGGCAAGAATGGGCATCCCCCACTCCGAAGCCTGCGACGCGGTGCGGCCAAGGTCGGCCAGCATATCGCGTTCGCTTTCGTCGCCAAGGTTCACATGCACGCTCACGGCGTCCGCACCAAGGCGGATGGCGTCCTCAACCGTGCCGGTGAGGGTCTTGGCATTGGGGAAGGGCGACAGCACCGTGCTGGCGGACAAATGGACAATGAGGCCGATGTCCGGCCCCTGCTGGCGGTGGCCGCAGGGGACCAGCCCCTTATGCATCAACACGGCGTTGGCGCCGCCTTCAGCCACATGGGCGAGGGTCTCGCGCATGTCGATGAGGCCGTCCACCGGACCGATGGTGGTGCCATGGTCCAGCGGCACGATAATGGCGCGGCCGGTATTGCGGTTCATGATTCGTTCAAAGCGGATGGCTTTTCCAATGTGCATGACATTCCTCCTGCGCTTTCCCTTAGCTGCAAAATCGCACAAAAAAAAGAGGCCGCTGGATGTTATCCAACGGCCTCGCTACACTCGACTGTCGTTTTTCCCGTGCCCCTACAGCACAACGCACCAGTCGCCACAGACCGTCATGTCCGCAGCGTAATAATAGGAGGTCGCGATGGTGGTGGGGGCAACGTTTTGCATCCGCAATATGTAGAGCCGTTTCCGGAGCGTTGTCAAGCCCCTGAATGCAGACCCCTGCGCGCCCAGTCCTGCGCCGCCGCACGCGCCGGCGCTCCACACCGGACGCGCAGCAGGCCACCATCATCGTTGCCCCGCCCGGCCCCGCCACGGAAAAACCGCCGAAAACCCGCGCGGTAACGGCTTGCGCCGACGCTGGGGTCTTGCCCATGGGGGCAAAAGATTCCCTGCACATTTTCCATGGGTTAGACACCACAGCCGTCACCTGCTATAGAGGACTATGCGCCCTTTGTCCCGCGCACCACTCACCCCAAAAGAACAAGGTGGCACTTATGAGAATAATCCGCGTATTACACCGAGGCGTTTCGTTTTATGCGCGCGTCACCGACGGCGGTCTGCAGTGTTTGGACCGCGCCAAAGGTATTGAAGGCATCATCCCGCCCGAGGAAGCCACCCTCCTCCCGCTGGCCGTCCCCTCAAAAATCATTACCATTGAAGCGCGCCCAACCGATTCGCCCCAGCCCACTCCGCGGCTGAATCTCAAGCCGCCGTCCTCCGTCATCGGCAACGGACAGACCATAAGCATCCCCGCCACAGCGCAGCAGGCCGTGGCCAACCCCATGCTGGGCATCCTCATCGGGCGGCAATGCCGTGGCGTGCAGACGCAGGACATGCCCTCGCATATTTTTGGCTACACATGCTGCGCCAACATTGCCGCGCATGTGCCCGAACTTGCCGAACCCGGCTCCGCCGCCGCGCAGGGCTTCGACACCTTTACGCCGGTCGGTCCCTTCATCGAAACGGACCTGCCCGCCCTTGAAGAGCTGGACATCGCCCTCGCCGTCAACGACGAGACATCCAAGCACTTCACCATCGATGACCTGACCATGCAGCCGCTGGAGGCCATCAGCCACGTGTCGTCCATCATGACGCTGCTTCCCGGCGACGTGGTGATGTTCGGCATGAACAACAACGGTGCGACCATCGCTGACGGCGACGTTGTCAGCGTAGAAATCAGCGGACTGGGCCGACTCTCCAATCCTGTTCAGGCAGAGAGCGCGCAGTCCCACTCCGGGGGCGATACGGCCGCCGCCCGGGTGCAGTAGTGAAGGGTGGTGGCTGGCGGACATTTTCTGCTTGCCATCATTCTGCATTCCAAGTATAACGCCGCGATTTCAATCCCACACACTCCACGTTGACGCCCATGGGTGCCCTCTCCGTTGAGGGGGTTATGGGCGTGCTTTACGCGGAGTGGAGGAAAACAACCCTGGAGGAATTACCATGGCTTATGTCAACATGAAGCAGATGCTGGAGACCGGTGTTCACTTCGGTCACCAGACCCGCCGCTGGAACCCCAAGATGCGTCCGTTCATCTTCGGCGCCCGTAACGGCATCCACATCATGGACCTGCAGCAGACCGTCCGTCTGTTCCAGAAGGCCCATGACTTCATCGCAGAAAAGGTCGCCAACGGCGGCAAGGTGCTCTTCATCGGAACCAAGCGCCAGGCGCAGGAATCCATGAAGCAGGAAGCCTCCCGCGCTGGTCAGCACTTCATGACCAACCGCTGGCTCGGCGGCACGCTCACCAACTTCCAGACCATCAAGCACAGCATTGACCGTCTGAAGAAGCTGGAGACCATGTTCGAAGACGGCACCATCAACAAGTTCCCCAAGCGCGAAATCGTGGGCATGACCCGCGAGGTGCAGAAGCTGAACCTCGCCCTCGGCGGCATCAAGGACCTGGAAGGCCTGCCCGCCGTCGCCTTTGTGGTTGACCCCAAGCGCGAAGACATCGCCGTACGCGAGTGCCGCAAGCTCGGTATCCCGATCGTGGCCGTGTGCGACTCCAACTGCGATCCCGACCTCGTTGATTACGTTATCCCCGGCAACGACGACGCCATCCGCGCCATCAAGCTGTTTGCCTCCGCCATCGCTGACGCCTGCCTCGAAGGCGACGCCCGCCAGGAGGAAGTGCAGATGGCCCAGGCCGCCGAAGCCGCCAAGGAAGAAGATAAGGCCGAAGAGGCCCCTGAAGCTGAATCCGCGGAGGAAAAGTAACAATGGCTATTACCGCTGCAATGGTGAAAGAGCTGCGCGACAAGACCGGCGCTGGCATGATGGACTGCAAAAAGGCCCTCGGCGAGTGCGGCGGCGACACCGACAAGGCTGTCGCATGGCTGCGTGAGAAGGGTCTGGCCAAGGCCCAGAAGAAGGCCGGCCGCGCCACCTCCGAAGGGTACGTCGGCTCCTACATCCACTCCAACGGCAAGCTGGGCGTCATGGTCGAGATCAAGTGCGAGACCGACTTCGTCGCCAAGTCCGATAAGTTCCAGGCCTTTGCCAAGGACGTGGCCATGCAGATTGCTGCCATGAGCCCCGTGTGCGTCTCCCCCGACGAGCTGCCCCAGGACATGCTGGAGAAGGAAAAGGAAATCTACCGCAATCAGGCCCTCGAAGAAGGCAAGCCCGAGCACATTGCCGACAAGATCGTCGAAGGCCGCGTGAAGAAATACTACAAGGAAGTCTGCCTGCTTGAGCAGCCTTTCGTAAAAGACGACAAGCTCTCCATTCAGGACCTCCTGAACGAGCTGGTCGCTGTTCTGGGTGAAAACATCCAGATTGGCCGATTTGCCCGCGTAGCCGTGGGCGAAGACGCCCAAAGCTAAGCTCTCCGAAACGGGCCGCAAGGCCCGTTTTTTTTGGCCTTTTTTTCTCAAACCTTTGCCAGAATTATGTTACGGTGTTCTGGCAAATTAACCACAGAAAGCGCATAAAGGTGTGAAATATGAGTGAGTTGCGGTTCCAGAGGGTGCTGCTGAAGCTCAGCGGCGAGGCATTGGCGGGAAAGCAAAAATTCGGTATAGACCCCGAATCCGTCAGCGCATTTTGTCGCGAAATCGCGGAAGTCTCCCGCATGGGAGTGCAGGTGGCCCTCGTCATTGGCGGCGGCAACATCTTTCGCGGCATGGCGGCGAGCGCCAAAGGCATGGACCGCGCCCAGGGCGATTACATGGGTATGCTGGCCACTGTCATGAACGCTCTTGCCGTGCAGGACGGACTGGAAAAGGAAGGCATACAAACCCGTGTGATGAGCGCCATTTCCATGCAGGAAGTGTCGGAGCCCTACATCCGTAGGCGGGCTATCCGCCATCTGGAAAAGGGCCGCGTCGTCATCTGCGCCGCAGGTACCGGCAACCCGTATTTCACTACCGATACCGCTGCGGCGCTTAGGGCTGCGGAGCTTCACACGCAGGCTATCCTCAAGGCCACCAAGGTCGATGGCGTCTACGACAAAGACCCCATGGTGTACGAGGATGCCGTCAAATACCCGAGCCTGAGCTACATCGAAGTGTTGAGCAAACGGCTGCAGGTTATGGACTCCACCGCCATTTCGCTGGCCATGGACAACAACCTGCCCATCGCCGTATTCAACCTCTTCGAAAGCGGCAATATCAAAAAAGTCGTTAGCGGCGAAAATATCGGAACTCTCGTCGAAGGAGGAGATTAGACCATGCAGTCCGTGATGGATGATTGTCAGGACAGGATGAAAAAAGCTCTGGTCAGCCTTGAGCGCGATTTTGCAAAACTGCGCACCGGCCGCGCCTCCACTGCTTTGGTCGAGGACGTCATGGTGGATTACTACGGCACCCCCACGCCCCTGAAGCAGCTCGCTTCCATCGCCGTGCCGGACAGCCGTTCCATCACCATTCAGCCTTGGGACCGTGGCGCATTTGCCCCCGCCGAAAAGGCCATCATCAGCTCCGACCTCGGGCTGAACCCGGTCAACGACGGCAAGCTGTTGCGCATCAACATCCCCCCGCTGACCGAGGAGCGCCGTAAGGATTTGGTCAAACTGGCCAAGAAGTACTCCGAGGACTGCAAGATCGCTATCCGAAACGTCCGCAGAGATGCCAACGAATCTCTGAAAAAGCTGGAAAAAGACAAGGATATCTCCGAAGATGACCAGCGCCGCGGGCAGGAAGAAATCCAGAAGATCACCAATGCCATGGTCGAGGAAGCCGACAAGCTCCTCAAGGCCAAGGATGCCGAGATCATGGAGCTCTAGCCCCGGATATCTACGCCCTTTTCGTCCTGCCGTCCCTTCTGCCGGGGCGGCAGGATTTTCCTTTTTTCGACGCCCCCGCGTCAAGCCAACCTGCGGAGCATGACTCTGAAGTTCGACACACTGCCTCGTCACCTCGCCGTCATCATGGACGGCAATGGCCGTTGGGCCAAGGCTCAGGGAATGCCACGAAGCGAAGGCCACAAGGCCGGAACCGCTTCGGCAAAGCGCCTCGTCACCGAATGCCGCAAACTCGGCATCCGTCACGTCACGCTGTACACCTTCTCGCGCGAGAACTGGGCGCGGCCGAAAAAGGAAATCTCTTTCCTGTTCGACCTGCTTGTGCGGTTCATGAACCGCGAAATGGCCTCCCTTATCGAACAAGGCATACGCCTCAACATCCTCGGCGACCTCTCCGAACTGCCGCTGGTGACGCGGCAAGCGGTCAAACGCGCGGTGTCGCAGTCCAAGGACGGCACGGAGATGACCCTCAATCTCGCCCTCAACTACTCCGGGCGCGATGAAATCCTACGCGCCTGCCGCCAGCTTGCGGCCGAGGGCGCACGCCCGGAAGACATCACCGAGGACGCCATCGCCGAGCGCCTGTACACCGCAGGCCAGCCCGACCCGGACCTCATCATCCGCACCAGCGGGGAACTGCGGCTGTCCAACTTTTTGCTGTGGCAGGCCGCCTACGCTGAATTCTACTTTACCCCGACGCACTGGCCCGACTTCGACGAAGCCCACCTGCATGACGCCCTTGCCGCGTTTGCGGGCCGTGGCCGCCGATTCGGCTGTACCGACGAGCAGCTCTCGTCCGCCCAGACCACCGGGCACAACGCTTAAACTCCGGCCCCGAGCCGCCACGCACCATGAACAGCTCTCACAAAAAACGCATCCGTACGGCCCTGGTCCTCCTGCCCCTCTTGCTTGGCGCCATCGCGCTGCGCGGCTGGTTCGAGTTCTCCGCCCTCGCGGCCATCGCCGCTGTCGGCCTGTGGGAATTCTACGGCATGTTCTGGAAGGACGGCCGCCACACTTGGCTCCGCGCCGCAGGGTCCGCCCTTGGCATCTTCATCCTCTGGGCCGGAAAAACCGGCAACCCGTGGCTCATCCTTGGCGTGCTCATCGCCGCCTTCTGGGTCTCCAGCCTTGGGTTCCTCATCAAGTATTCCAAGAGCACGGACGACCTCTCCGAGAACACGTCCTACGGCCTTGCCGCCATTCTCGTCAGCGGCCTGCTCTACATCCCGCTTATGCTCCAGTTCTTCTTCGGCTTTTTGCACGTGGAGATCATCGTTGTGCTGCTGGCCGTCATGGCGGCGGACACCGGCGCATTCTACGCGGGCAGCACCTTTGGCGGCCCCAAAATCTGGCCCGCCATCAGCCCCAAAAAGACGTGGAGCGGCAGCCTCGGCGGCATGGCGGCTTCCGTGCTGGTCTGCCTTGTTGCCGGCGCGGTGGATGAATACTTCCTCGCCGGTGCCGGCGCTGGCCGCCCGTGGTGGATGTGGGCGCTCTTGGGCATGGGCCTGAATATTTCCTCCCAGTTCGGCGACTTTATCGAGTCCGCCATCAAGCGCAGGCAGAACGTCAAGGACTCCGGCACCATTCTCCCCGGTCACGGCGGAGTGCTGGACCGCATCGACAGTCTGCTGCTGGCCGTAGCCACCTACGCCGGGCTGGATGCCATCTTCCACTTCTTCCGGTAGGGCGGACGCGGCCATGGCGCATTTCGCGCAGGCCGCGGCGTTCCACCTCTCGAGACACAGGACATGACGTACATCTCCCCCCTCACGCCCCCGGCCGAGAGCGCACGGCGCCTCGTTCTGCTGGGGAGCACCGGCTCCATCGGCGTCAGCACCATCAAGGTGCTGGATGAACATCCCGGCCGCTTTGAGGTGCTGGCCCTTGCCGGCGCCCGCAACGCGGCCCTGCTGGCCGAGCAGGCCACCCGCCTGCGTCCGCCCTTCCTCGCCGTCCTGAACGACGAGGCCGCCAGCGAACTGCGCGAGCGCCTGCCCGAGGGCTACACCCCCGCCATTCTCGTTGGGCCGCAGGCCTATGTGGACCTTGCCACCATGCCCGAGGCCGACATCGTCCTCGCGGCGCAGGTTGGCGCGGCGGGACTGCCGCCCACCCTCGCCGCCGCCCGCGCAGGCAAGACCATTGCCCTCGCCAACAAGGAAGCCCTTGTGCTGGCCGGTCACCTGTTTCGTAAAATCTGCCATGAGACCGGCGCGGTCATCCTGCCTGTGGACTCCGAGCACAACGCGCTGTTTCAGGGCATGTGCGGGCATGACCAGCATGACATCCGCCGCCTGATTATCACAGCATCCGGCGGCCCCTTCCGTGGCAAAACGCGTGAGGAACTAGAGGGCGTCACCCGCGAGCAAGCCCTAGCCCACCCCAATTGGTCCATGGGCGCCAAGATCAGCATCGACTCCGCAACGCTTATGAACAAAGGCCTTGAGGTCATCGAGGCCTACCACCTGTTTGGCCTGCCGCTGGAGGCCATCGACGTGGTGGTGCACCCGCAGAGCGTGGTCCACTCCCTTGTGGAATACGAGGACCGCTCCATGCTGGCGCACATGGGCCCGACGGACATGGTCATCCCCATTGCCTACGCCCTTGGCTGGCCGCATCGCCTTGGCCTGTCCCTTGAGCCGCTGGACTTAGTGAAGGCTGGGCACTTGACCTTCGAGGCCCCTGCGTTAAATATATTTCCTTGTCTGGGCTATGCTTTCGACGCTCTGCGCGCAGGCGCAAGCTATCCCGTGGTCCTCAACGCGGCCAATGAAATCGCCGTGGACCTTTTCCTGCAAAACAGGATAGGATTCTTGGATATTCCCGCGCTCATACAGCGCGCCATGGACGCCCACACGGGAGCCGACGCCGAAAGCCTGGAAGCCATCCTCGCCCTCGACCAAAACACTCGGGCCGAGGTCCGGAAATGGGCGTCCGCCTGACCGTAAGGGCATCCGGAAACCATCACCCAAACCGGCAACGCGTCACGCGCCAAAGCCGAGGCTAAAGCAACATGCAAGGACCCATCGCAATCGTTCTCGTCCTCGGAGCGCTCATTTTCTTCCACGAACTTGGGCACTTCCTCGCCGCCCGTTTCCTCGGCATCGGTGTTCGCACGTTTTCCCTTGGATTCGGGCCCAAGCTGTTCTCCTTCATGGGCGGACAAACGCGCTATCAGCTCTCCGCCGTCCCCCTTGGCGGCTATGTGCAGCTGCTGGGCGAGAATCCTGATGACGAACTCCCCGAAGGCTTCACCCCCGAGCAAAACTTCTCCCAGCGCCCGCCCCTGCACAGAATGTGCGTGGTGGCCGCGGGCCCTATCTTTAACTTCATCCTCGCATGGGTTATCTACTCCAGCATTTTCATGTCCACCGGCCTTATTGAGCTGAAGCCCGCCATCGGTGGCATTCAGCCGGACAGCGCCGCAGAGGTGGCAGGCATCCAGCCCGGCGACGAAGTGCTGGCCGTCAACGGCAAAAGCATCACCTTCTGGAGCGAAATGGCAGATGCCATCCAGAAGAGTGAGGGCCAAACCCTGGACTTCACCGTCCAGCGCGACAACGCCACGCTGGAACTGGACGTCGTCCCCCGCGTGATGGAGCGCAAGAACATCTTCGGCGAGACCATCTCCACGCCCATGGTGGGCGTCAGCGCCGCCGGTGAAACCGTCACCATCCCCCTCGGGACCGGCCGCGCCTTCGTTGAGGGCGCCAACCAGACATGGCAGGTCATTGAGCTGACCATGCGCGGCATCGGCAAGCTGTTCGAACGTGTGGTGCCACTGGACACCGTGGGCGGCCCCATCATGATCGCCCAGATGGTGAACCAACAGGCCAAGCGCGGGCTGATGGAAGTGCTATTCCTGACGGCCATCATCAGCGTGAACCTTGGCCTGCTGAACCTGTTCCCCATTCCGGTTCTGGACGGCGGGCATATCCTGTTCCTCACCTTCGAGATGGTCTTCCGCAAGCCCGTTCCCGAAAAGTGGCAGATTATGACCACGCGACTTGGCATCATCCTGCTCATCTCGCTGATGGTCCTTGCCACCTATAACGACATCTACCGCCTCTTCGCCCCATCGGCGATGTAGCAGACACATCATGGGTAAACCACAATCCACACCGACCTTTGACGCGCCGGTCCTCGTGCTTGATGGCACCGAGGACCGGCTCCATCTTGTCCTGGCCCAAAACGGCCTTGTCGGCGCGGCCCAGCAATGGACCGTGCCCGGACGCGCCATGCAGTTTCTGGCCCCGGCCATCAAGGGCCTGCTGGACAGCGCCTCCCTCACCACCGCTGACCTGACGGGCATCGCCTGTGTCCGCGGCCCCGGCAGCTTTACCGGCCTGCGCATGGTCCTCGCCACCGCCCTTGGCATTGCCCGCGCGGCTGGCGTGCCCATGGCTGGGCTGGACTACCTGCCCCTGCTGGCCGCCGGACCGGCCCCCATGGCCGAAGGCACCATCGTCGCCGTTACGCATTCCCGCACCCGGCAGGTGTATGTACAGCCCTTTGCCGCCGCCACGCGCACGGCCCTTGCCGCGCCCGCGCCTCTGTCGCTGGACGAGACGCTGGCCCTGTGCGCGACCTTTGACGGCCCTCTTGCCCTGCTGGGCAGCGGCCTTCGGCGCAACGCGGCATTCTTTGCCGAGTCGCCCCTTGCCGGCGCCATCCTGCCGCCGCGCTTCGACCACCCTCTGCCCGAGGTCTATGCCGAAGCGGCCTGCGCCGCCGAGTATACCTCCGCGCCCGTCGAGCCGCTGTACCTGCGCGCCTCGGACGCCGAGGACAACCTGCGCAGCATAGCCGAGCGCCGGGGCATGGACCCCGACGAGGCCGAACGCCGCCTTGACGACGCCACCTCCAGCCTGCGCGCCCCAAGCGGAAGCGAGGCCGACGCCTAGCACGCCATCCGGTCACACGCCCCGCCGCGAGCGGTATTTCCTCCCTGTGGCGGAGGTTTTTCTGCCTCTTTCCGCCCTCGGTATTGGCGGCGCGCCGCCCCAACAGGCCAAAGACCCAACGCATTTTCCCCTCACTGGACGCACCAGTGAGGGGATTTTTTTTCGCGTCCTGCCCACAGCCGCCCGTAAATGACGCAACCTTTCACACTTCTTACACTTTTTACGCAATGCAACACAGCGCGGAGTACGCACCGTACACAGCACCATTACGCAACACACCGAAATATCTGACGCAGTAGACACCACACTGCATACTAAAGTTTTCCACAAATCACGACGATACATTGAGCAACAGCCCGGCACACTCAAGAGCTGCAAGGAGGTATGGTCACAAACACATGATTTCTCTCTGGCCTTAGGGCCGTAATCGCTTGGGCAAGGACGCCGCAAGCACGAGGAAGACAAACGCTTTCAAGGAGGAAAGTACTATGTCTCTGGTTATCAATCATAACCTCATGGCGATGAATGCTGCCCGCAACCTGAGTATGTCATTCGGCGCCCTTGGCGTTTCCACAAGGCGTCTGTCGTCTGGCCTCCGCATCGGCAACGCGGCAGACGACGCTGCAGGGCTTGCCGTCCGAGAGCTTATGCGCTCCGACATCGCCGCCCTGAACCAGGGCGTGCGTAACGCCAACGACGCCATCTCGCTCATCCAGACCGCAGACGGCGCCCTTGGCGTCATCGACGAAAAGCTCGTCCGTATGAAGGAACTTGCGGAACAGGCCGCCACCGGTACGTACGACTCCACCCAGCGCCTGATCATCGACTCCGAATATCAGGCCATGGCGTCGGAAATCACACGAATCGCCAACGCCACGGACTTCAACGGCATCCACCTGCTCAACGGCAACCTGTCCGGCACCCATGACGGCACAGGCCTGACGCCCACAGGTCAGCTGAAGGTCCACTTTGGCTCGGCAAACGACAGCTCCGAGGACTACTACTACATCAAGATCGACACCGCGACGGCCTCAGCCCTTGGTGTCGGCAACCAGGCAGACACAACGGACAGTGGCTACACCATTTCCACGCAGTCCGCCGCCCAGAACGCCCTTGAAGGGCTGAACGACGCCATCATCTCCAAGGATAACATCCGAGCCAAGCTCGGTGCCTTGCAGAACCGGCTGGAAAACACCATCTCCAACTTGCAGATTCAGGCTGAGAACCTGCAGGCGTCCGAATCCCGCATCTCGGACGTGGACGTGGCCCTTGAAATGACCGAGTTTGTGCGGCAGCAGATTCTGTCGCAGTCCGCAGTGGCAATGCTCGCCCAGGCCAACTCTCTGCCGAGGCTGGCTATGCAGCTCTTGGGCGGTTAGGGCTAGCGCGCTAACGGCTTAACACCCTGAACTGGCCGGGGCGTGCGGACATCGCGCGCCCCGGTCTCTGTTTGAGTGGCATTGCGTTTGCACAAATTCTGGTGAATACTTCGGCACCCGGCAAAATTTTCCTGAGAGGACCCCACATGCCATCGGAAATTACAACATCAGGCGCAATCCACTTCACCGGTCTCGGCAATGGGACCGACTTCGACGCAATCATCGAGGCCACACTCACTGCCGAGGGCTTTCACAAGAAACGTCTTGAAAGCTGGCAGGAGTCCTGGGTTCAGAAGCAGGAGTATTTCACTGCCCTCAACTCCCAGATGCTCAGCCTCAAAAATGAAATGCGCTCCATGGACACCTTGGACGAGTTCCTTAAAAAGAACGTGGACGTCTCCTCGTCCAGTGTGCTGTCCGCCACTGCGGATAGCGGCGCTATGGAAGGCTCGCACGAAATTGACGTCAAACAGCTCGCCCAAAACGAGATAAAGACCAGCACATTCGCCGTTGCAACGGAAGATACGTCCATCAACAGTTCCGGCGGTTCGCTGGTGTTTGACTACACCTACGGCTCCACATCCGTCAGCCTTGACGTGCCAAACGGCACCACCCTCGCCGGCCTGCGCGACCTTATCAATAAGGACAACAACAACCCCGGCGTACGAGCCAGCATCCTCTACAACGGCAGTGACTACTTTCTGCAAGTCAAGGGCATGGACCTTGGCGCGGACAACTCCATCACCATTGACGGTTCAACCACCCTTACCAATTACGGGGCAGGGGACTTCAACGACACCCAACTTGCGCAAAACTCGCAGATTACCGTGGACGGCTGGCCCGATGACGGGACCTACATCGAGCTGGCCACCAATACCGTGACGCAGGCCATTGAGGGCGTGACCATGAACCTCAAAGGCACGGGCACCACGCAAATCACCGTTGCCAACGATACGGACGCCATCATTGAGCAGGTCCGCACCTTTGTGGACAAGGTCAACGAGGTCCGCGCCTCCATCCGCGCGCTGACCAAATACGACGAAAAGACCAAACAAGGCGCCATCTTGCAGGGCAACTACGGCCTGCAAATTGTCGGCTCGCAGATTAAGGATGTCACCGCCACCAAGGGCATCGGCTTTGACTACGACGAGGACGTCTACTCCACCTTTGCGCAGATTGGCATCCTGACCGACGCCACGGAAGGGTCCCCCACGCAGGGCCTGCTGGTCTTTGACGAAGCCGACTTCCTTGAAGCGCTGGAGAACGATTCCGACGCCGTGGCCGAGCTGTTCAGCTCACAGGGCACAGGCGCGACCGACACCTCGGACTTCGCCTTCGAGTCCATGATTCCCGGCATCACCGAGCCGGGTGAGTACGCCGTGGAATACACCGTTGACGGCAGCGGCACCATCACCGCCGCCACCATCAACGGCAACGAGGCCACAATCAACGGCAACAAGATTACCGGTAAATCCGGCAACCCGGAATCCGGTCTGTCGCTGACGATCAACAACCTCAATGCCGGGACGCACTCCGGCAACGCCCGCGTGAAGCAGGGCAAGGCCGGTGAGTTCTACGATGTTCTCTCGGACCTGACAGACGTCCAAGATGGCACACTCAAAATCCTTGAGAACAACTATCAGGACATCATCGATAACATCCAAAAGAAGATCGACTATGAGGAAACACGCCTCATTAAGCTCGAAAAGACACTCCGGCTCAAGTATGCCAGGCTGGAAGAGACGCTTGGCACGTACGAGCAGCAGAAGAAGTCTTTGGAATCCCAGTTGAAGCAACTTTCTTCCGACTAACCGGAGTTTCAGGAGCCATCCATGATCAAAGGCGCCAAGGCGTATCTCCAGACACAGGTCAGCACCACCTCGCAGGGCGATATTCTTATCATGCTCTACAGCGGTGCGATCAAATACCTCAGACAGGCCAAAGAGCGCATCGCGGAAAAGGACTTCGCCAAGAAGGGCGTGCTTATTTCCAAAGCGCTCGACGTCATCGCCGAGCTCGACCAGAGCCTCAACAACGAAAAGGGCGGCGAGGTCGCGCAGAACCTGCACCAGCTGTATTTCTATTGCAGCACGCGGCTTTTGCGCGCCAATATGAATATGGACGTCAGCATCATTGACGAAATCATCCGCATCCTCGAAGGCCTCAAGGATGCGTTTGAGGAAATTCAGGGTGGCGGCGGCCAGCAGGCGGCGACCACGGCAGGCGCCCCCGCCCAGCGCGCGCCGCAGAATGCCGCATCCGGCGAGCCTT
>NZ_JBUDSW010000074.1:0-14174 GCF_054921475.1 Desulfobaculum sp.
CTCGCCCAGCTCGTGGCTCATCATACAGCTGGCGGAACTGCAATAAATGACAAGGGTGGTGTCGTCCTCGGGCGCGCCAAGCACGGCCTCCACCTCGTCGGCAAACATGCCCGGGGCAATGTTCACCGCGCCGGGGATGTGCCCCGCCTCGTAGTCCTCAAGAAAACGGGCGTCCACAAACAGTGCGTCCTGCTCGGCATACAGCCGCAGGGCCATATCGGTCCCAATGGTGCCAAGCTCCTGCGGCTCCGGCAGTTGGTCCGCACTCTCCACGGCAACCTCCGGCCGCAGGGGCTGGCGCTCCCACGTCAGGCCCTTGGGGTGATGGTCGCTCAGGAGATGCGCGGCAACCACGGACAGCACAAGCAGCGCCACCATCTCATACACAAAGGTAATCTTCGGAGAAAACAGTCGCATTTCGCCTCAACTTGTCTGAACTCTTGCGGTTTTATCACGGAACCGGGAAATACTGCGTCACACACGCCCGATCATCAAGTCTTTTCTCCGGTTTTGCATGCGGGTGCGGTGCATGATAGCATATCCCCTATGTTTCTCATCAAACTCATAGGCGGAATACGCAAAATGCTCTCCCAGTACAAGGATATGTCCCCAGACAAAGCCCGCGCCTACATGGCGTCCAATGCCCAAGGGACCTACACCCTCCTCGACGTCCGTCAGGACTGGGAATATGAGGAGGAGCACCTGCCGGGGGCGCTGCATATCCCCCTGCCCCGCCTTGCCGAGGCCCTGCACACCATTCCGCATGATAAACCTGTCATTGCCTATTGCCACTCCGGCGGACGCAGTTCGGCGGCTGCCAGCATGCTGCGCGGTGACGGCTTTGGCGAGGTGTACAACCTTGTCGGCGGCATCGCGGCGTGGACCGGCGAGGGCGCGGTAGGCCCAGCCAGCGCAGGATTTATCTTCTTTAGCGGCGAGGAAACCCTGTCGGAAATCATCGCCCTAGCCTGCCGCATGGAGGAGAACCTTGGCGAGTTCTACCAGCGCATGGCCGAGGACAAACGCGCCGAGGCGCCAGAAGTCGCAGACACCCTTGAGCGTCTCGCGGGCTTCGAGGCCAAGCATAAAACGTGGCTGCTTACCGTCTACCGCCAGCATACCGGCGAGGAATTGGACCAAAGCCAGCTCACGGCGTCCGCCCAGCCGCAGGACGCACCGCCCCTTGAAGGCGGCCTGACCGCCGAGGAATTCATTGAGCGCAACATGCCTGCGCTCACCTCGCCAAAAGGCGTTGTCGAAGCAGGTATGATGTTTGAGGCGCAGGCGCTGGACCTCTACATGCGCTACGCCCGAGAGGCCGGGGTGCAGGAATCGCGCGAGTTGCTCCTCACCCTTGCGGATGAGGAAAAGCGCCACCTCAAGGCCCTTGGCACACTCATGGACCGCATGCAGCCCGCCTAACGGCCACCCCATTGCAGACACAAAACGGCCCCGCAGGACAAACCTGCGGGGCCGTTTGACGGTGCGGCCTTGGCGCGCTGCCGTTACGCGTCCGTCTTTTCAGGCGCGGCTTCGGCGGCGTCCACAGGGCGGCGCATATAGATGATATATTCCTGATTGCCCTTGGGGCCTTTGATGCGTGAGGGGATAACGCCGACGAACTCCAGCCCCATATCCGCCACCAGCGCATGGACAACCTTGTCCACGGCCTGCTGGCGCAGGCGCTCGTCCTTGACCACGCCCTTAATGGTCTGCGACGCGCCAACCTCAAACTGCGGTTTGACGAGGGCGGCAATCTCGCCGCCGGGTTTCAAAAACCGCACACTCGGGCCCATGACCTTGACCAGCGAGATGAACGACACATCCGCCACAATCATGTCCACAGGCTCGGGGATAAGGTCATCGGGGGCGAGGCGCATATTGGTGCGCTCCAGGTTCACCACACGCTCATCAGTGCGGAGCTTGGCATCCAGCTGACCGTACCCCACGTCCACGGCGTAGACGCGCGCCGCACCGTGCTGGAGCAGGCAGTCCGTAAACCCGCCCGTGGACGCGCCAACGTCCAGCGCAACCTTGCCCTCGCAGGACAGGCCAAAGTGCTCAATAGCGGTGAGCAGCTTATGCGCCCCGCGCGAGACAAAACGGTCCGCGCCCTTCACGGACAGTTCGGCGTCCTCGGCCAACTGCTGGCCGGGTTTGGACACAGGCTCCCTGCGGCCGTCCAGTTCAATGAAAACCTGACGCGCCATGATGAACCGCTTCGCTTTCTCGCGGCTATCGGCCAATCCCTGCTGGAACACGAGCTGGTCGGCCCGTACTTTTTTCTTTGCCATACATTCTTCGCACGTTGATGTTAATCGGTCCGCGCTCTCATTGCACAGACGGCGCCGGAGGGCAAGTGCGCGGCAGTATTCCACGCTTTGCAGCGTCTATTTGCCATAGCCGCTTCCGTGCTTTATCACTATGACATGAGGTAGGCGATTTGCATACGCCGTCCTGCGGCTCACCCTCCAGCCCAAGTGAAACTATGGCGGCACCACATTCTGCCACTGTCCGGAGCCTGACCCGAACCATCAAGCAGCGCATGTTGCTTCTTGCCGTTGCGGCCATGGCCCTCACCGGCGGACTGTGGATATACAGTGAATACGCCATGTTTCAGGCCACCTCGCAGGAGCTGAAACAACAGCATATTCTCGAAAGCCGCCTTGTCCTACGCGAAGAAGTCACGCAGGTGCTCGACTATATCTCCTACCAAAAAAGCACCACGGACACCCGCCTGCGTCGCGCCATCCGCGACCGCGTTGAAGAAGCCCACGCCATTGCCAGCCACCTGTACAGACTCAATATCGGCCCCCTTGGCCCAAAGCGCACCGGCGCCCTCATCCGCGAGGCCCTGCGCCCCATCCGCTTCAACTCGGGCCGGGGGTATTACTTTGCCACGGATATACACGGCGTGGAGCAACTCATGCCCGTGCGCCCCGAGATGGAGCAGACAAACATTCTGGGCCTGCGCGACCCCAGTGGCCGCAGTGTGGTGAAGGACCTCATCGATATTGCCGCCACCAAGGGCCAAGGATTCTACAGCTACCTGTGGCCAAAGCCCGGAAAGCCAGCCCGTCCGGAACCCAAAATTGCGTACGTGAAGCTGTTCCAGCCCCTTGGTTGGATTCTCGGCACCGGCGAATACCTGGAAAACGTAGAGCAAGTCATTAAGGCCGAGACGCTGGACCGCATAGAGCGCATCCGCTTTGACGAAACGGGCTACGTCTTCGCGCTGGATATGCACGGCATCATGCTGGCCAACGGCGCGGAGCCAAACCTTGCCGGAAAGTCCATGAACGCCACCACCGATGAAGACGGCCGCCCCCTCATCCCACAGGTCATCCGCGCCGCAACATCTCCGGGCGGCGGTTTTTTGCGGTACGTGTGGGAGAAGCCCGCAGGTCCGGGACGCTACCCAAAGCTGACGTATTTTCTGCACGTTCCACAGTGGAACTGGATTCTTGGCGCCGGGGTGTACCTCGACGACCTCGACAGCGCCATGGTCGCCATGGAAGCCGACCTGCGCGCCGACATCCGCGACCGCGTTTTGACCATTGGGGCCATCATGGCCGTGCTGCTCATCAGCATCACCATCATCGTCCGGGTGTTGACGGCCCGGCTCAACAGCAGCTTTGCCGCGCTGACCAACTTCTTTCGCGAGGCCGCATCAGGAGCCGCCTACATCGACCCGGAGGCCATGGTCTTTAACGAATTCCGCCAGCTGGCCGCCCCCGCCAACGAGATGGTCCGCGAACGTTCCGCCGCTCTTGCGGAACTCGCTAAAGCCCACAGCGAGCTGGAAGAACGCGTCCGCACCAAAACCGCCAAACTCCGCCAAATGAACAACGACCTCCTCCAGCGCGAGGAGCTGTTGCGCGTGACCTTCAACTCCACTGGCGACGGGCTGCTGGTGACGGATACGGCGGACTACATCATCAAGACCAATCCCCGCTTTCATGAACTGTGGGGCATCCCCCCAAGCGACGCCCCCTCTGGCTTCAGTGTCCGGCGGGTACGCGAGCGCATTGCCGAACAATTGACGGTGCCCCCGCAGTGGCCCCGCCCTACCGTTGCCACGGTGGACGCCGCCCTCTTTGACGAGCTTATCTGCACGGATGGGCGCATCATAGAGCGCGCCACCTACCCCCTCGTCAATGCAGACGCCACGCTGGGCACCATTTACAACTTCCGTGACATCACGGAAAAAAGGCGGGCCGAGGGCGAACTCAGCCGCCTGCGCCTGCTGCTGGGCAACATTGTGGACTCCATGCCCTCGGTGCTGGTGGCCGTGGACGAGTTTGAACGCATCATCCAGTGGAACCGCGCCGCACAGGACTATACGGGCATCGACATGCAGGGGGCACTCGGCGAAAAGCTGGACGATATCCTCCCGGCCATGGCGGGGCATATGCCCATGGTGCGCCACGCCATCCATCAAAAGGAACCACAGCACACCCCGCGCCTCGTCCATGTTGCGGACGGCGAACAGCGGTTTTACGACATCACGGCCTATCCACTGGGCACGGAGACGACCTCCGGCGCTGTCATCCGCATTGATGACGTCACCGAACGCGTGCGCATTGAGGATATGATCCTCGAATCCGAAAAAATGGTCTCCCTTGGCGGGCTGGCCGCAGGCATGGCGCACGAAATCAACAACCCTCTCGGCGCCATTCTGCAATCCAACCAAAATATCATCCGCCGCCTCTCCCCCAATCTGCCCGCCAACGCCAAGGCCGCCCGCGCCACCGGCGTGGACCTTGAGGCAGTCAGCGAATACCTCCACATGCGGCGCATCCCTACCTATCTGGAGGGCATTGCCGAGGCCGGCAACCGCGCGGCCACCATCGTGCGCAACATGCTCGATTTCAGCCGCCGCAACGACACCAACAAGCGCCCCTACCACCTCAGCTCCATCCTTGATGATGCCGTGGAGCTTGCGTCCAAGGACTACCAGCCCGACAAGCAATACGACTTCCGCAACATCACCATCCAGCGCGACTACGACGCGGACGTCCCCCTTGTGCACGTCAGCCGGACGGAAATTGAACAGGTGTTCCTCAACCTGCTCAAAAACGCCGGGCAGGCGCTGGCGACAAAGTCATTCGAAAACGATACGCCGCGCATTACGCTTCGTATTTCGCACGACACCGAACGCGTGCGCGTGGAGGTGGAGGACAACGGCCCCGGCATGGATGCGGCCCTCAAACGCCGCGTGTTCGAGCCCTTCTACACCACCAAGGAGGCCGGCGCGGGGACCGGCCTTGGGCTGTCCGTGTCGTACTTCATCATTACCCGCAACCACGGCGGGGAATTCCGGGTGGACTCCCAGTCCGGCGAGTGGACCCGCTTCACCATCACCCTGCCTGTAGGCGGCGAATAAAAAAGGGGACGCCCTCTCAGGCGTCCCCGTCATGTCGTCTCTCTGTATCCCGCTCTAGCGCGACTTCAGGCCAAGGCGGTCCACGATGCTCGTGGCGCAGGCCTTGGTGTATTCGGCCTCGCTGAGGCGCTCCTTCTCCCCGGCGTCAATGACGCGCAGAGGGGTGTTGGTGCGCTCCGGGTCCGGCGTAATGCCGTACTCGGGCGGGAAGGCATTCTGGAAGTACATATCCTGAAAGCCAATGAACTTCAGCATATGGGCGGTGGCGTCCAGCACGGCGGTCTCGTCCTTGTGGATAAGGCCGGCCTCGCGCGCCTTCATAAGCCCGGCGAGGCATTCACCGCCCTGCGTGCAGGAGATATGTCCGTGGCGGTTGGCCAGAAGCATGCCCTCGATGATTTCCTGCTCCGTCACCTGCACCACCTGGAAGCTGCCCGCTCCGGCCACGGCCTCAAAGCGTTCAGCAAAGTAGCGCACGCGGGGGAAGGACACAGGATTGCCAATCATCGCGGCCTGCGCCACGCTGGGTTCCACCTGCATGGGCTGCCACTGGCGCTCTTCCGGCGCGGCGGCGTAGTACTTGAACACCGGGTCCGCGTGGTGGGACTGCACGCCAAACACACGCGGCAGCGCGTCAATCACGCCAAGCTCATGCAGCTTGAGGAAGCCGCTCATGATGGCGGTAATATTGCCCGCATTGCCAATGGGCACAAACACGGCCTTTCCGGCGAGGTCCCAGTCGTACCACTGGGCGACCTCAAAGGCGAAGGACTCCTGCCCGAGGATGCGCCATGCATTCTTGGAATTCAGGAGCGCCACCTGATAGTTGTCCGCAAGGTGCTCAACAACCTTCATGCAGTCGTCAAACACGCCGGGCACTTCCAGCACCACAGCGCCACTGCCCAGCGGCTGGGCCAGCTGCTGCGGGGTGACCTTGCCCTCGGGCAGCAGTACGGCGGACTTGATGGCGCTGTCCGCGTAGGAGGCATACAGCGCCGCAGCGGCGGAGGTATCGCCCGTGGAGGCGCACACCGCCAGCACTTCCTCAAGGCCCTGCGTGCGGATGAGGTGGTTCAGGAAGCTGAACGCACAAGCCATGCCCCGGTCCTTAAAGGACGCGCTGGGGTTCTGGCCGTCGTTCTTAAAGGCCATCTTCTGCCCGCCCAGCTGGTCGCTCAGGCGGCGGCTGGAGTGAATAATGGGAGTGTTGCCTTCGCCAAGGTAGACAATGTCCCGCTCATCCATCACCGGAGCCATCAGCTCATAGAAACGGAAGATGCCGCGCAGGGCGTCGGTCTTGGAGGCGGCGCGGTCATCAAAGATGCTCCGCCACGTCTCGCCGGACGTCTGCTTGAGGGCGTCAAAGCCAGTGTCGCGCAGCAGGAACACGCCGCCACAGTCCGGGCAGGTGTAGTGCAACTGTTCGGTGCCATAGGTGGCGCCGCAGCCAAGGCAGTAATATTCCATGCGTCCCCGGTACTCCGGAAACGCGTTCCTCTCAGACATTGTCCTTTGTCCTTCTCGTTTCACACAGGCTAGAGGTTGGGCGCGGCGGGCGCGGGGGTCGTCGCCCCGTGCGCCCCACCACACCGCAAGAAATGCCAGTTTACGCGGGCCAGACCGACCCGGCGGCGTACCACGCCATAACCACACCAATGCCGACCTTGCTCACAAGGCCAAGGAAGGTGCCATACATGGCGCCAACGGCGGCGCGGCGCGCGCCCTCAAAGTCGCGGCCGGACAGCCGCTCCGCGGCAAGGCATCCGCCAAACGCGCCAATAAGCGCGCCGGGCAGCGCCCCAACGCCCAGCAGGAACCCAGCGCCGAATATCGCGCCGACAATGGCCCCGATAACGCCGCCCCAGTTTCCGCGTGTGGACGCGCCGTAGCGGGAGGCCCCTTTCATCCGGATGACGAATTCCAGCGCCTCGCCAAGGGCCGCAAGGGCGGCAAGGCCGCCAAAGCCCAGCCACGAAAGCGCCATATCAGGATGCGTCACCTTCCACAGCCCCACAAGGATCAACACAATCCAGTTTGCAGGCAGCGAGAAGATGTGCAGCAGCAGAACGCCAAACATGATGACGATGAAGCCAACCGCAAGGAACTCAGCCATACAGTCTCCCTAGTACACGCTGCGCAGGTCCTGAACCCGCTTGGCCTTGCCTTCGCTCTTGGGCAGGCTGTTGGCCTCCACGAGTTCCACCTTGGGCGTGATGAGTATCTCGTTTCGCAGCGACGTCTGAATGCGCTTTTGCAGGGCATTCAGCGCGCGCATGTCTTCAATGAAAAATTCGCCCTTCACTTCCACCCGCACGCGCATGTAGTCGATGTGCCCGTCGTTATCCAGCTCAATGAGGTAGTTCTGGCCCACCTCGGGCATGGCCATGAGCACCTGCTCAATCTGCATGGGGTAGATGTTGACGCCCTTAAGGATCATCATATCGTCCGCGCGGCCCTTGATGCGGTCGAGGCGGCGGTGCTGGCGGCCGCAGGCGCAGGTGCCGGGAATAAAGCGGCACAGGTCGCGCGTGCGGTAGCGGATGATGGGCATGCCCTCGCGCTGCAGCGTGGTCATGACAATCTCGCCCACTTCGCCTTCCTTCACGGGTTCAAGGGTCTCGGGGTTGATGATTTCCACGATGTAGGCGTCTTCCCACACGTGCATGCCGTCCTGATGCTCGCACTCGAAGGCAACGCCCGGACCGTTCATCTCGGACAGCCCGTAGGAGTTGTAGGCCTTGATGCCGAGGGCATCCTCAATCTTGCGGCGGGTTTCCTCGGTGTGCGGCTCCGCGCCGATGAGCGCGACGCGCACGTTGAGGTCCTTTTTCGGGTCAATGCCGCGCTTTTCGAGGGCTTCGGCAAAGTACAGCGCGTAGGACGGAATGATGTGGATGGCGCTGGTCCTGAAGTCCTGCATCAGCTTAATCTGGCGCGAGGTGTTGCCAGCCCCGGAGGGGATGGTCAGGCAGCCCAGCCGCTCGGCGCCGTAGTGGACGCCAAGCCCGCCGGTGAACAGCCCGTAGCCGCTCATATTCTGAAAGGTATCGCCGGGCCGGATGCCAATCATGTGCATGCACCGCGCCATGAGGTCGGCCCAGGAATTCAGGTCGTTTTGCGTGTAATAGACCGCAGTGGGATTGCCGGTGGTGCCGCTGGACACGTGCAGGCGCACAAAGTCCTCGTGCGGCACGGTCAGCAGTCCGTCGGGATAGCTGCCGCGCAGGTCGTCCTTGGTGGTAAACGGCAGACGACGCACGTCGTCGATGGAGCGGATGTCCGAAGCGGAAACGCCACTCAGCCTGTCCCTATACAGGCGCGAGTTGCGTGCACGCTCAATGGTGCTTTGCAGTCGGACGAGTTGAACCTTTTCGATGTCCTCACGGGAGTAGGTCTCGGCTTTGTCGAAGTACACAGTCGGCTCCAGATGCGGTTGAGTGTGACCTGCGCGGGGTATGTCAAGAGTTCGTGTAGTCAGCAGCTTCCGCGGGGACGGCGAGGTTCTCGAAGGCCGTGTGTTCCTTCATAAAGGCAAGGTCCACCGTGCCGGTGGGACCGTTACGGTGCTTGCCGATGATGATTTCGGCCACACCCTTTTTGGGATTGTCGTCGCTGGTGTTGTAGACCTCGTCCCTGTAGAGGAAGACGATCATGTCGGCGTCCTGCTCAATGGCGCCGGACTCACGAAGGTCAGAGAGCTTGGGACGTTTGTCCGTGCGCTCTTCCACCTTACGGTTCAACTGCGACAGCGCGATCACGGGCACCTGAATTTCCTTCGCCAGTGCCTTGAGCGTCCGTGAGATTTCGGAGATTTCCTGTTCACGCGAATCGATGGTGCGACCTGCTCGCATAAGCTGCAGGTAGTCGACGATAACCAGTCCCAGTCCCTTTTCCGCCTTGAGTCGGCGGCAACGAGCGCGAAGCTCCAGCGTGCTGATTGCCGGTGTGTCGTCAATGTAAATGGGACAGGCTGACATATCTTCGGCGGCGTCGTACAGGCGCGCCCAAGCCTCGTCGTCGATGAAGCCCCTTCGCATGTCTGCAAGGTTTACTCTTGCCTTGGTACAGAGCATACGCATCATCAACTGATCCATGCCCATTTCCAACGAAAACACAGCGGTGGGCGTTCCGTAATCGGAAGCCGCCCTCAGCCCAAGGTTCAGGGCGAAGGAGGTCTTACCCATTGCGGGACGTCCGGCAATGATAATGAGGTCAGTAGGTTGCAGGCCCGCTGTCAGCTCGTCAAACTTGTAGTACCCGGTGGGTACGCCGGTGACGAGTTCCTTGCGGCTGTAGAGTTCCTGCAGTTTTTCAAAAACCTGGTTCACCAGCTCCTTGGACGCAACAAAGGATTTATTCGAGCGCTGCTCAGAGATGGCAAAGATGGACTGCTCGGACTCGTCCAAGAGCGCGTCCACATCACTGCCGCTGTCGAAACAGTTGCCAATGATGTCCGATGCCACGCCGATAAGCTGGCGCTGAACCGACCTGTTGCGAACAATCTTCGCATGGTAGAGGGCGTTGGAGGTGCTGACCGTGGAGTCCGCCAGTTCCGCCAAATAGACGGGACCGCCCACTTCGTCCAGCTTGCCGAGCATCCGAAGTTCTTCGGCGACGGTCAAGAGGTCCATGGGAATGGACTTACGGAAGCATTCCTGAAATGCCCGGAATATGATGCGGTGGGCCGGTGAATAGAAGTCGTCCTCGGACAGGACGTCCACCAGATCATGAAATACGTTGGACTTTAAAAAAACACCCCCCAAAACCGCCTGTTCGGCTTCGAGGTTATGGGGGGGGACTTTCCGCAGCATGTCGCCAGACGCCCTGGAAAGGGTATCTGCAACAGCGGAACCCCCGGTCCCCTGAGGGGACCGGGAGATATCGTTGCTAGGCCTGTTCGGATTCTTCGGCCTGTCCTGCGTCATTTACAGCTTCTTCTTCCGCTACCTCGGCCGGAGCCTCGGCGGGTGCTTCAGGTTGTTCTTCCAGGGCAGCCTCTGCCTCTTCGGCAGTGATGGGCTGGCCTTCGACCCAGTCGTGACGGACAACACACACGCTCAGTTCGCACTGCACGTCGGGGTGCAGCTTGACGGGCACGCCGTAGCGGCCCAGGGAGCGGATGGGGTCGCCAAGAATAATCTTTTTCCTGTCGACTTCCAAGCCCTGATCGGCAAGAGCCTGCGCAATGTTGGCATTGGTGACGGAGCCGTACAGCTTGTCGCCGTCGCCCACACGCATGCGGAGCACGATGGTGGCGTCCTCCAGCTTCTTGCCCATTTCTTCGGCGTCGAAGCGGATCTTGTCCATCTGTTCCTGGAGCTTCTTGCGCTCCAGTTCAAAGACTTTCATGTTGGCTTCAGTAGCCACCATGGCAAAGCCCTGAGGCAGAAGGAAGTTGCGGCCATAGCCGGGCTTTACGTCAACGACGTCGCCCAGGCGGCCCAAATTGTCGATATCTGCACGAAGAATCAGTTTCATGACAAGCCTCCCCTAGAGCGTCCTTTTCTTGACTGCACTGCTGTGCACGGCAGTGTAGTACAGAAGAGCCATCTGCCTTGCGCGCTTGATCGCAACGGTCAGGCGACGCTGGTGCTTGGCACAAGTGCCAGTGATGCGGCGAGGAATGATCTTGCCGCGCTCGGTCACGAAATCACGAAGGATATCGGGGCGCTTGTAATCGATGGGGAGTTCCTTGTCTGCGCAGAAACGGCAGAACTTCTTCCGCGGAGTGAATCTCTTTTTGAAAGCCATTATGCGTTCTCCTCAGCTTCAACCTTGTCGGCCAGACGAACGGTGACAAACTTGTAGATACCGTCGGTGATACGGACGATGCGTTCCAGCTCGGCAACGAGCTGGCCGGGAGCGGTGTACTCCAGGCGCACGTAGTAGCCGCGGGTCTTCTTGTTCACGGCATAGGCGAGGTCGCGCATGCCCCATTCGTCGACAGTGAGCATCTTGCCGCCTTCGCGGTCGACAACAGCGCCCAGGGTGTCGAGAACCGTCTGACGTTCCTCGGCTGACAGCTCAGGAGAGAGCAGCAGCAAAGTCTCGAACTTTCTCATGAATTACTCCTCATGGTCTATTGGCCCTTACCGCCATCGGCAAGAGCAAGGGAAAACGCAGTCAATAAGCCAACCACCACGCTCTGTCAAGCGTAGCGGCGCGGGTTCTGACCCAGAAGGCAGAGTATCTCATAACTGATGGTTCCGCACCAGTCGGCGAACTCCTCGGCGCGCACGGCGCACTCGTCCGGGCCGCCCAGCAGCCAGACGTCGTCGCCGCGTGTGGCGTCCGGGATGTCCGTCACGTCCACGGCGGTCATCTGCATGCACACCCGCCCAAGAATTTGCGCCCGCTGTCCGCGCACACACACCGCGCCAACGCCCGACATGGCGCGCATGTAATTATCCGCATACCCTGCGGCGATAACGGCAATGCGCATGTCGCGCTGGGCAGTAAAGGTGCGGCCATAGCTCACCGTCTCTCCGGCGCGGAGCTCATGCGTCTGATAGATGCGCGAGCGCACATCCATGGCCGGGACCAAGTCGCTGCCAAGCCCGGCCTGCTCCGTCCCCCAGAAGGGGTTGCACCCGTACAGCGCCAGCCCGGGGCGCTGGGCGTCGTGGTGCATCTCCGGGTAGGCAAGCAGCGCGGCGGAGTTGGCAAGGTTGGCCTCAAACTCATGCCCGCGCGAGCGCAGCACCTGCACGGCGTCGCAAAACCGCGCGTTCTGCGCCTCTACCGCGGCCCTGTCCTGCGGCATATCCGCCGAGGCAAGGTGCGAACTCACGCCCGCCACCGTCACATGAGGCAGCCCGTCCAAGAGGTCCGCCACGGCCTGCGCGTCCTCGGCCCGAAAGCCAAGACGCCCCATGCCGGTATCTATCTTTATTGATATGGGCAGGACCACGTTCAGGCTTGCGGCCTCCGCATCCAGCCGCTTCAACTGCTCGGCGTCGGCGATAAACGGGACAATGCGGTGGCGGATGGCGGCGGCGAAGTCCTCATCCAGCTGGGGACCAAGCAGGGACACAACGCGCCCCTCATAGCCAAGCGCCCGGATGCTGACGGATTCCTCAACGGTCCCGGCGCACAGCGTATGCGCGCCTGCGGCGGCAAGCGCCCGCGCCACTTCCCGCAGGCCGTGGCCGTAGGCGTCAGCCTTCACCACAGCGTAGGCGTGGCCGCCCCGCGCTTCCAGCTTGCGCCAATTTTCAACGATTCTGCCTGGGTGAACGAGTGTTTCGAGATGATTGTAGGCGATAGGCATGTAGTCCTCGTCAAGTTGCGTGGGGCGGGTGGTTGCACCTTTGTGTCGGGTGCATGTATAAGAAATTTCCATCCTTATGCCTACTGTTCATTTCACCGGACCTATGGTACGTGCCCGGATGTCGCTAGGTGACGGCCGCTGTGCCTCTTTTCGCTTGTACCCTATAACGCACGGACGATCATGACTTCAATGATCCGCACTCGGCTCCCCAAAAAGGCCGTATTAACACTACTTTTGCTGACCTGTGTCGTGATGGCGCCCCTTGGCGTCGCCACTGCCGCGCCAGCAGGTGCAGACATGCCCACCCGGCATGAGGACCAGTCCGCCTCGCATGAGGCCTCCGCATGGCAGCTCAGCGCCGACCACCTCGCCGCCCAGCATGACCCCGAAATCATCGAGGCCAAAGGCAACGTCCGCCTCACCCAGGGCGATCGCTACCTGACTGCGGACTTTGCCCGGTATTACAAAAAAACCGGCTGGGTCTACCTGAAGGGCAACGTGGAAGCCGTCTGGACCGCGGACCGCATGACCGCGGACGAAGCCGAGTTCGACCTCAACACCCAAGTTGGCTGGCTGAAAAACGGATTCGTCTACGTGGACGACGCCCACCTCTACTTCTCCGGCGCCCGCATCGAAAAGCACGAGGGCGACACCTACAGCTTCCGCTCCGCTACGGTCACGGCCTGTGATAACCCGGACGATGCATGGTCCATCGACATGGACGAGGGTGAAGTCACCATTGAGGGCTACGCATGGCTCAAGAACTCCACCTTCAAGGTGGGGAACACGTCCATGATGTACTCGCCCTACCTCATCCTGCCCGCCAAGACCAAACGCCAAAGCGGCCTGCTGCTGCCGGAATTCGGTGCCAGTTCGCGTAATGGCGTGTTCTACAATCAGCCCATTTACTGGGCCATTGACGACGAGCAGGACGCCACGTTCTACGAGAATTTCATGGCCAAACGCGGCCTGCAGCAGGGCATTGAGTACCGCAACACCCCGGACGCCGACACCAAGGGCGTCTGGCAGGCGGACTGGCTGCACGACAGCATCCGCGCCAACTCCGAGTCCGACGAGGATTCGCAGTTTGACGACGACGGCCTCATCCGCCCCAACCGCAACCGCTTCTGGGTGCGCAGTAAATTCGATGGCCACCTGCCGAACCCCGACTGGAAGGTGAAGCTGGACATCGACTACGCCTCGGACCAGAACTACCTGCGCGAATTTAAGGCCGGAAAAACCGGCTTCGACCGCACCAAGAGCGTCTTCCTTGACGAATTTGGCCGCGACATCGCCGACGCCGACGCCGAAGAACGCACCTCCACCCTGCTCGTCTCCCGCTCGTGGGACCGCGTGGGCGTGGCGGGCCGTCTGGAATACACCCAGAACTTCGCCTACATGAACGACAACCACGACCCAGACGACAACCCCACCCTCCAGCGCATGCCGGAACTCTTTGGCTTTGTCTGGAAGGATCAGTTGCTCGAAGGGCTGCCCCTTGAGTTCATGATGGATTCG
>NZ_JBUDSW010000075.1:0-14101 GCF_054921475.1 Desulfobaculum sp.
CCCGAACGCAGCGCTCTACCAAACTGAGCCACATCCCGTCGACGGAGAGAGTGATTAGGTGTTTTATCCCTGTTTGGCAAGTACTTTTTACGATTATTTTAAAAATTTCGTCGAGACTTTTTGCCCCGCCAAGGGGGAAGGGGGCAGAAAGTGAGTTGTGTGGCACCTCTGTGGCGGAAATTGGAGTTGTCTCCACCTCGTATTTCTTTTACACCCTTGTCTTAAACCATTTTTGCTGTGATTGATGTCCTAATCATGGTACGATTCGCCTTGGTATCCGCTCGTTCTGTGCCAGAGGCGTCGTGTCATAGCCTGCTGTTGAAAAGGAGTTCCCGACGTGGTGACGGTCGTAGTGGTGGATGATTCCGCCTTCATGCGCAAAGCAATCCAGACCATGCTCGAAAAGGACCCCAATATTCGTGTTGTGGCGACTGCCCGCAATGGCGAAGAGGGGCTTGAGATGGTGCGCAAGCATCAGCCAGACGTGGTAACCCTCGATATCGAGATGCCCCGTATGGACGGATTGACTGCTTTGCGGCATATTATGATGGAGATGCCCAGACCTGTGCTTATGGTCAGTTCTCTGACAACCGAAGGAGCCGAGTCCACCCTGAAAGCCATGGAGCTTGGGGCTGTTGACTTTATTCCCAAGCAGCTCTCCAAGGTTTCCTTGGATATCATCAAAATCGAGGAAGACCTGCGGAAAAAGGTGCTTACCGTTGGCCGCCGCAAATTCCGCGCGCCAAAGGCCCCCGTCCGGGCCAAGGCCGCACCGGCGGCGACCCCCGCGGCAACTCCTGCCGCTCCCGCAGCCCCCAGAAAGCCCAGAATTGGTGGTAGCCTAAAGCGTGACGTGGTCGCCATTGGCGTATCCACCGGTGGCCCGCCTGCGGTGCAAAAAGTGCTGTCGCAGCTGCCTGCGGACTTCCCCGCTGGCATACTGATTGCTCAGCATATGCCTGCCGCGTTTACCGGGCCCTTTGCCAAGCGGCTGGACAGTGTCTGCCCGCTGCGTGTGAAGGAGGCCGAAAACGGCGAGCGTTTCGCCCCGCGTACGGTGTACGTCGCCCCCGGCGGCAAGCATCTGCGCATTGAACAGAAGGTGAGCCGCATTGATGTGGTCGTGTCCGAAAGGCCGGCCGAGGCGCTGTATAAACCGTCGGCGAATGAACTGCTCGCGTCGGTTGCCGGAGGGGTAGGACGGCGTGCTCTCGGTGTCATTTTGACCGGTATGGGCAATGATGGCATGGAAGGTATGAAGGTCCTAAAACAGCGCGGCGGACGGGCCTTGGCCCAGAGTGACGCAACCTGCGTTGTGTATGGAATGCCCAAGGCGATAGTCGACGCGGGCCTGGCAGATGAGATTGTGGACATCGACGACATGGCCAGTGCCATAATCGACAATCTTTACAAGTGACCCATATGCCGCCCCGGGCGTCAACCCGGGAGAATGATGCAAGGATGGGAGAATGATGGAGAACTGCAAGGAGATAGCCAAAGTCCTGCAAACCGGCGAGGTGGAGGACAAGCGCGAAGCCGCTTTCCTCGCGGGAGACAAGGAATGCCGCGAGGCCATTCCAGACCTTGCCCAGCTTTTGCTGTCGGACAACTTGGGGTTGCAGGAAGCCGCGGACATGGCGCTGCGTAAGCTGGGGGGCGTAGAGACGGCAGAGGCCGTCATTCCTCTCTTGCGTTCCGATGATGCTCCCGTGCGAAACCTGTCCATGGACATCCTCCGCGAGATAGCGGGGGAGGCCATGTCGTCGTTGACCAAACTGGTGCACGACGAAGACCCGGATATTCGGATATTTGTGTCCGACATTCTCGGCTCCAGCGGCAGTTCCCAAGCGGTGTCGCCGCTTGGCGACATGTTGCTGAAGGACCCCGAGGTGAACGTGCGGTATCAGGCCGCGGTCAGCCTTGGCGAATTGCAGCTGAAGCATGGTGCCAAATATTTGAACCAAGCCCTCAAGGATGAGGAATGGATTCAGTTCGCCGTCATTGAGGCACTGGCCAAGGTGCGCGACGACAGTTCCATCGGCGCACTGGCCAAGGCTATGGGCCGCAGTTCCGACCTTGTGGCGTCCATGATCGTCGAGGCCCTCGGCGAGATGGCCAACGTCAAGGCCGTGCCGATGCTGCTGTCGCAGATGGATTCCTCTCCCACCGCTCTGCGCAATAAAATCGTGAAAGCCATCGTCAACATCCTTGGCGGCAAGTCGCTTAAGCTGCTGTCGCAGAAGGAACGAGAAAAATTCCGGCAGTACCTGCTCATCGCCATCCATGATGAGGAAGAGGACATTCAGGACGCCGCCATCCTTGGCCTCGGCTTTGTGGGCGGCGAAAAGGCCTCGGCAGAGGTTCTGGAGCTTGCCTCGCACATGGACCCCGAGCGCGTGCCGGAGCGCCTTGGCATTGCCGTGGACGCCCTTGCCAACATTGGCCTGACGGAGGCCCTCAAGGACGGCCTGCACGGCAAGGACACCCACAGGGCGCTGGTGGCTGTTGAGGCGCTGGGCCGGACCAATGATGAAGCGGTCTGCTCGCTGATGACCGACGTCTTCTGGGACTGCGAGCGCGACGTGCAGCGCGCCCTGATTACCTCCCTGACCAATTGCGGCGCGGTGGTGAAGGACTTCTTCCTTGATGTGCTGCAGAAGCACAACGACGGCACCGTGCTCAAGGGCGCGCTCGCCTACTTCGGCACCGTGCTCAAGGACGAAGACACCGGCGAGGTGCTCTTCGGCTTCCTCGAACATCCCTACGACGATGTGAAGGAAGCCGCGCTGGAAGCCTGCGTGAACGTGGGCGGCGAGGCGATGAACGAGCGCTTCCACACGCTGTTCCGCAGTCCGGAACCCATCCACCGGCTTATGGCCGTCTACGCCATGGGCAAGCTGGATATTGCCTCCAATATCGAGGACATCAAGCTCGCCCTTGAGGACGAAATTCCCGACATCCGCAAGGTGGCCCTTGAGGCCTTCTCCCACATGTGTGCAGACCTGCAAACGTGGCTCCCGGTTATCGAAAACCGCCTGAGCGACGAAAACCGCGAAGTGCGGCTGGCTGTTGTGGACCTTATGGGCGGCTGTGACGATGACGCCGTGGTGCCCATGCTTCTCGTCGCGCTGGATGACGCCGACGACTGGGTCCGTGTGCGCGCTGTGGAGGCGCTGGGACAAAAGGCCGCCAAGAAGGCCATCCCCCGCCTGATGGACCTCGCGGAGGATGAGTCCCCGCTGGTGCAGATTAAGGTCGTGGAGACGCTAGGCTCCATTGGCGGCGAAAACGCGTTCCGCGCGCTTTTGGAAATCGTCAATTCCGAGAACCCCGAACTTTCCGCGGCAGCCGAGGACGCGCTCGCTCGAATTCAGGATGAACAAGGCGGGGAGGGTAGCTAACATGTCTTCTCTCTTCTCCAAGACAATCTCCCTGAAGAAGGAGTTCACGATTTCTCCGGAGGAGTTCAAACAGCTCCGGGATTTCATCTACGATAAGTGCGGCATCTATATTGCAGATAACCGCAAGTATCTGTTGGAAAACCGACTCCGGAACCGGTTGAAGCACCTGAACCTCAAGTCCTTTGGCGAGTACTATTACTACTTGCAGTACGACGCGCAAAAACGGCAGGAGCTGAGCAAACTCTTTGAGGTGGTCACCACCAACGAGACGAGCTTTTTCCGCAACCCGCCGCAGCTTAAGGTCTTTCAGGAAAATGTCCTGAAGGAAATCCTTGATGAGCAGCGCAAGAAGGGCACCAAGAAGCTGCGTATTTGGTCGGCAGGATGTTCCACGGGCGAAGAGCCCTACACCATGGCCATCCAGCTGCATGAAACCTTGCGCAGTGAAATAAGTTCTTGGGATATTCGCATCACCGCTAACGACCTTTCGGACGCGGTGCTGGCGTCGGCGCGCCGGGGCGTGTATACGGAGTATGCGCTTCGCACGACACCGAAGGAAATTATCCCCAAGTACTTCGAGGAGGAAGACGGCAAATTCAAGGTGAAGCCAGAGCTGAAAAAGCTCATCACCTTTGGGCAAATCAACCTCAGCGATCGTATGCAGCTTAAGCGTGTGGAACGCTCTCACATCGTCTTCTGCCGCAACGTCATCATCTACTTTGATGATGCCATGAAGAAGAATGTCATCAGTTCATTCTACGACAATCTTCTGCCCGGAGGGTTCCTGCTGATTGGACACTCCGAGTCGCTGCATAACATCACCCGTGCATTCAAGCCGATGCACTACACCGGAGCCATTGTCTACAAGAAGGGTTAACGTGCCTCGTGGTACTTGCATGCAGGAGGAAATCCGTCGCGATGAATGCAACCGAGAGACGCAGGGAAGTCCGACTCCCCAAGAATTTTCGTGTGGAGCTGCGAGAGTTTCGCTTTCCTTTGGCACGGCAGAAGAAACATGAAGTCAGCTGCGCGGACATCAGCGCAAGTGGAATGAGCGTCGTCTGCGGGCAGAAGTTCAAGGACGGGGACAAGTTGCAGGTGAAGATTTTTATCCCAAGCCTCAACAAGTTCCACTCCGGCTACTTCAAGGTCTTTGAAAGTGACGCAGGGCAGTACCTGCAGGCCATTGCCGAGGTTGTCCGCATTGAGGAAATTATGCCTCTGACGCGCTACAAGCATGGCATTCGCTTTTTGGATGTGGACTTTGACGACCTGCAGGCACTGAGGAGATTTATCTCAAGAGCAGTGTAAGAGGGGACAGGCCCGGAAGAAAAGTCCCGCGCTGACGCCACAATGCGCCCCATGCGGGACGGGCGCGTACACGACGAGGGAAAAACGTTGGGTATTAAGGTGCTCGCCGTCGCCAACCAAAAGGGTGGCGTAGGGAAGACGACAACAGCGCTGAGCCTCGGGGCCGCGCTGCACAGGCTGGGGAAGAAGACCGTGGTCATGGACCTGGACCCCCATGCCTGCGCCTCCATCCATCTGGCGCACTACCCGGAGGACCTGACCCACACTGTTCTCGACATCTTTTATGCCGAGAAGGACGACGTCCCCGAGCTGTGGAAAAAGATCATCCACGTGGAGCAAAAACCGGGGTTTGATTTTGCCGCGGCAAGCATCCGTCTCTCCGAATTGGAGATGGACCTGAAGTCCCGCCCCGGGCGCGGGGCAATATTCAAGGATGCGTTGGAGCCGCTGCGGGATGAGTACGACTACATCGTTTTGGACTGTCCACCGCATGTTGGCGTGCTTCTGGTCAATGCCTTGGTGGCATCGGATCTGGTGATTATCCCCATCCAGACCGACTTTCTGGCCCTGCATGGACTGCGGCTGCTCTTTGACACAATACGCACGCTGAACCGGGTGCTGGCCCGCCCCATCCGGTTTCGGGCCCTGCCGACAATGTTCGACCGCAGGGCCGGCGCGTGCAGACGGGTGCTGAATCTGCTGAGAAAGAAACTCGGCGACAAGATGTTTGAAACGGTCATCAATCTGGACACCAACTTTCGCGAGGCGAGCGCCAAGGGCAAGGTTATCTACGAGATAGATGAAAACTCCCGCGGCGCCATCGAATACTCCCTGTTAGCAAAAGAGATCGTAGCGAATGAAGACGCCTGAGGAATACTTTCTGGAACGCAATTTTCTCCCGGAGTCCGATGAGAATCTGACGGAGGCCGAACAGGCCTTTCTGAAGAAATACATGGGGCACGGGGAAAACGCGGACGCCGCAGGACAGAGCCTGCCGGACCCTGCACAGGTGCAGGCGGCCCCGGGCTTTGCACGGCGTTCTGATGACGGGCAGACGGCGCAGGACTCCGTAGACGAACCAGACCTGATGGAAAGCCTCAAGAACGAGCCTTCCCTCCAGCTGGTTGCCTTCTCGCTAGGCGGGCAGGAGTTTACGGTTCCCATCGACACCGTGCAGGAGGTCATCAAATATGTCGCTCCGACCAAGCTTCCGGCGGCCCCGGGATTTATCTCGGGCATCGTGAATCTGCGAGGCCGCGTCACGCCACTGGTCATGACCGGCATGCTGATGGGCATCCCCGTGGCGAAAGAAGACTGCCGTTTCATTGTCGTCTGTAAACGCAAGGGGTTGCAGGTGGGCCTTCTGATCGAATCGGTGAAGACGATGTATAGGGTTGAGCAGGACAGCATCGACTGGGGAGTGGAAACCCACCTCGGCGGCAACGTCGAATACGTGGCAGGGCTCCTCAAGGCTGAGGACGCGAGGCTGGTAGGCATCCTTTCGGTTGACCGCATCGTGGACAAGGTTCTCAAGGGATAGGGAGAGAAAATGTCTAAACATATTCTTATTGTGGACGATTCTAAGACTGTGCGGAATCTGGTTGCCTTCATCATGAAGAAGGAAGGCTTCAAGGTGACGACCGCCGAAGACGGGCTGGATGGTCTTGAGAAGCTGTACTCCGCAGAGCATGTGGACCTCATCATCTCCGATGTGAACATGCCACGCATGGACGGCTTCACCTTTATCAAGACGGTCCGCGAGCAAGATACCTACAGGGACGTGCCCATCGTCGTGCTTTCCACGGAAGGTCAGGACAAGGACATCCAAACCGGCCTGAACCTTGGTGCCAACCTGTACATGGTCAAGCCCGCTCAGCCCGATACCATGGTGAAGAACGTCAAAATGCTCCTTGGCGCGTAATCGGCCGATTTGCGCCTGGACTGTTTCCAACGGGTGTCCGGTTGGTCTTTCTCACTCCGGAACGCCGAACTTTTGAGGTAGGGCAATGAGTCAGGAGTTCATGGATCCTGAAATATTTGCAGATTTCATCATAGAGGCCAAAGAGCATCTAGAGACGATTGAGCCAAATCTGCTTGAGCTTGAGAACAACCCCGAGAATCTGGACCTCCTGAACGAAATCTTCAGGCCCATGCATTCCCTCAAGGGGGCATCGGGTTTTCTTGGGCTGAACACCATCAATATGCTCGCCCACCGCGCAGAAAACGTCATGGACGAACTGCGCAAGGGCAAGATGGTGGTCACGTCTGAGATTATGGACGTTATCCTGAGCTCCACGGACCTCTTACGGACCATGATTGATAATCTGGAGACGGAGGGCGGTGAAGGCGATGTGGATATCACCAATACGGTGAACACGCTGGACGCCCTGCTTGCGGGTGGTGAAGCTCCGGCCGCCCCCGCTGCGCCCGAGGTCGATGAGACCCCGGCGGTCGCCGAGCCGGGCACCCCCGCGCCGCCAGCCGCCGAGCCGGAGGAGGAGCTGGAACCCTTCGTGGTAGAAAGGTACACCCTCACCGTGGCGGCCAAGGAACACCTTGAGGACTTCCTCGAAGAAGCCCGAGAGATCGTCCAAAATCTCAACGAAGCCTTGCTCGGTCTGGAAAAGGATGAAACGCCCGACGAGACCGTCAACGACATCTTTCGGTACTACCACAACCTGAAGGGCAACAGCGGCATTGTCGGCTTCAAGGACCTCAACTCCCTGACGCACGAGGCCGAGACGCTCCTCAACATTGTGCGCCGCGGCGAGATGAAGGTCTCGCAGCCGCTGGTTGATCTGTTGCTCATGGTGGCCGACGCCATTGAAACCCTCATCGGCAACGTGGACTCCGAGAGTGCCGAGGCGGAATCCTTGGACACGCGTAAGCTGGTGCACGCCCTGCAGCACGCCGAGAAGACCGGCGAAATCCTTTTGCCCCAGACAGAAGGCGACGAGGAATCCAAAGCGCAGGACGCCCCCGCGCAGGAGGAAAAGCCCGCGCCGGCCGCCAAGCCCGCCGCCGAGCCTCAGCCCAAGCTGGAGGTGGACGAAGAGGACGCAGGTATCTTCATCGCCACGGTGGACCAGCAGATTGCCGCCATCAACCTCTCCCTTGAGGAACTGGGCAAGGACCCCTCGCAGTCCAGCTTTGTGGATGCGTTGTACCGCTCGCTCATCACCGTGCAGAATTCCGCCGGATACATGGGCTTTGAAGACATCAAGCTCAATGCAGGCCGCACCGCAGGACTGGTGGATCAGGCCCGTACGGCGGATATGGATTTTTCCCTGATGCTGGACATCCTGCGTCAGGAATGTGGCATCCTGAGCGACCAGATTCAGGGTATCGTGACTCGCCTGAAGGGCGGTGGCGAAGAGGAACTGGCCGCCGCAGCCGAAGAGGAGCTGGAGCATGCTCCCGCGGCTGAGCCGCAGCCTGAACCGGAGGCCCCCAAAGAGGAGCCTAAGGAAGAGCCTAAACCTGAGCCTAAGCCTGAGCCGAAACCGGAGCCCAAACCGGAGCCGAAAGCCGAGGCAAAGCCGGAACCGAAGCCGGAACCCAAGCCCGAGCCAAAGGCTGCTGCCAAGCCCGCCCCGGAGCCCAAGAAGGCCCCCGCCGCCAAGCCCGCGGCCAAAGCTGCCGCCAAGGACGCGCACAAGCCCAAGGTCTCCTCCACCATCCGTGTGGACCACGAGAAGCTGGACCACCTGATGAACCTCATTGGCGAGTTGATCATCAACCGCAACCGGTTCACCATGCTGGCCCGTCACTTGGAAGAGGGCGGCGAAAGCGGTGAAGGCGTGGACCTGCAGGACGTGGCATCGAATCTGACGGAAACCACTTACGCAATGGCCCGCATTTCTGATGACCTGCAGGACACCATTATGAAAGTGCGCATGGTGCCCGTGAAGACCGTGTTCACCCGCTTCCCCCGCCTTGTCCGCGACCTGTCGCGCAAGAGCGGCAAGAACGTGGAACTCATCATGGAAGGCGAAGAGACGGAACTGGACAAGAGCGTCATCGAGGAAATCGGCGATCCGCTTGTCCACCTTATCCGAAACTCCGTGGACCACGGCCTTGAGTCCCCGGCGGAACGCAAGGAGACCTCCAAGCCCGAAACCGGCAAGGTCTACCTGCGCGCCTACCACGCGGGCAACTCCGTGAATATTGAGGTCGAGGACGACGGCAAGGGCATTGACCCCCAGCGCATGCGCGAAGTCGGCGTCAAGAAGGGCGTCAGCTCGCCCGAAGAGGCCAAGGCGCTGGACGACCAGCAGGCCATTGAGCTGATTTTTGCACCGGGCTTTTCCGGCGCAGAGAAGATTACGGACATCTCGGGCCGAGGTGTCGGCATGGACGTCGTAAAGACGAACATCAAAAACCTCAAAGGCTCCATCAACGTGCAGACCGACGTCGGCAAGGGCACGCGCTTTACCCTGTCCCTGCCGCTGACGCTCGCCATCATCGACGCACTGATGATTACCGTGGGCGGTCAGGTCTACGCCATTCCCCTTGAAGCCGTGTCCGAGACCACCAAGCTGGATGCTGACCTCCTCACCGAGGTCAACAACCGCAAGGCCGTCACCATGCGCGGCGAGGTCCTCGGCATTCTGGAACTCTCCGAGATTCTGGAAATCGACTCCGACTCAGGAGGCGAAGAGGATACGCGCAAGCAGTTGCCCATCGTGGTGATTCAGGACGGCAACCGCCGCCTCGGCATCATTGTGGACAGCCTGCTGGAGCGGCAGGAAATCGTCATCAAGCCCCTTGGCGACTACCTTGGGGAGAAGGAAGGCATCTCTGGTGCCACCATCATGGGCGACGGCTCCGTGGTGCTTATCCTCGACCCGCATGAAATCTACCGCAGGTCCACGCGGGCGACGGCTGCGGTTCCCTAGCCCGTAGGTCACATCGCAATACAAACACGCCGGAGTGCAGTGCACTCCGGCGTTTTTCTTGTGGCGTACGAATGGTCCGCGCTGGCGTATTACGGCGTGGCGGCCAGCAGGGTCATGGCCCATGTTTCAAACATGCCCATGGCGGCAACAAGCAGGCACAGGGCGGCGATAACCATGGTCGGCTTATGGCGCATGGGGGTTGCGGCTTTGAGGACCACAGCCCACAGCAGGCTGGCCAAGACGGCAAGGCCCGCGCCGCCCATGGTGAAATAGCGCGTCATTTCGCCGAGGGATGCGGCGGCGACGGTGGGCTGGATGGTATAGAACAGCCACCCGGTGCAGGCGGCAGCGGCAACGCTGGCCGCAGCGGCCCAGCCCGCACAGTAGCGGCTGGCGTAGCTGTAGTAGTCGCGGCCCCAGTCATCGCGGCCACGGCGCAGAATCATCCACACCAGGCCGAAGGCGGCGGCAAAGGCCACGGCAAGGGTCAGCGTCAGCAGAAAGAGCGGCGCAAAGAACAAGCTGCCCATGCCGGAAAGCAGAAAGGTGCTCAGCTCCTGTGCGGTGCCCGGCAGAGGGCGGTTGGCCATGGACATCAGCTGGGTGCTCAGGGGGCAGGCCAGCGTGGCCAGCGCGCCAAGGCTGGCCAGCACGCCCCACAGCTTGTGCAGGCCCGGCGCCTTGCGGGAGCCTTTCCACGTAAAGGCGTAAATGGTGGCGAAGAGAGCCATGACGCCAAGGGAGCCAAAGTTGGCAGAGGTGATGGGGCGCAGTGTGGTCAGCCATGGCCGGATGTCCTGCGCACCTGTGTAGTGCAGGTAGGCTATGGAGCCGAACACGGACAGCAGCGCGGCGAAAACAAACAGCACACCCATCAGGCTGACCTGCTGGGCAAACTTTTTCAGAAACACTTTCTTTTTGGCGCCAGCGATGTATTCACTGACAACGGCAAGGGGAAATGCGCCGAGACCGGTCAGTACCACTGCAAAATGGATGGCCAGCAGTGCATGCCCCCCCAGCAGCCGGGGATTGAAATCCGCAAACGTCATTGCAAGAGGCTCCTTCGATAGGGATACGGACGATTCATATTGTGTACAGGCGGGTTTTACTTGCCCTAAAAACCGCCTCAGGGCAAGGTTGCCGAAGTTCTGCGGGCATTTCTTTTCCGCCGGGACACCTTGAGTTTTCCTTCGTTGTCGCCTATTTAATATGCGCAACCAATGCGGAGAACCACATCAACAGGAGGCGGAAATGGCCCTCAGCGTTCGGGCAACACTTCTTACCGCGGCGCTCGTTGTTCTGCTTGGCGGTTGTCAGACCGGCAAGAAATGGAGCAAGAGCGAGGAATGGCGGCTTCAAAACCTTGAGGAAAAAGCCCTCGGGTTCAAAAACACCCAGCTGAGCCACGCGGAGCGGCTGGACATCGTTGAGAAGCGTTTGAACCAGCTGGAAAGCCAGCCCGGTGACGACGCGCCTGCCGAGCAGAAGGACCAGCCCCTGCTGAGCTCTCAGGACCTGCCGGAACCCGGCCCGGTCACCACGAATGCCCCCGAAAAGCCGCAGAGCGATAAGAAGTGGGACGCCTATCCGGAAGTGAAGGGTAAGAAGCGAGCGCGTACGGTCAAGGTGGAAGCACCGAAAAAGGTTGCCAAAGCCGCACCCGCCAAAGCGTCTGCCTCCGCCATGAGCGCCAAGGCGCTGTACGATGCGGGCCTGAAGCACGTTCTGGCAGGCAAGACCAAAGAAGGCCGCGCCGAACTCCAGCGCTTTATCGCCACCTACCCCAAGAGTGCGCTCCAGCCCAATGCCCGCTATTGGCTGGGGGAAAGCTATTACCACGAAAAGCGCTACCCCGAGTCCGTCGTGGCCTTTAAGGACGTGCACCGTCTGTACCCCAAGCACGAAAAGGCCGCCGCAGCGCTCCTGAAGCTGGGTTATGCCTACGCCGCCCTTGGCGACAAGGGCAACGCCCGTTTTTACCTGAACGTGCTGCTTGACGATTACGGCTCCACGGACCCCGCCGCCCTTGGCCGCAAGAAGCTCCGGGCCTTGCGCTAGCCGGAGCCGTTGCCGCCATGAACGCCGAGCGTCTTGCCGAGTACCGGGCCTGTCTGTCTCTCCGCCACTGTTTGCACATTGGCCCGCGTACATGGAAGCGTCTTTTGGACCACTACGGCTGCGCCCGCGACGCCGCCGATGATGTCCGCCAGTGGTGCGGGCTTGGCCTTGCCTCCGTCAGACAGGTGGAGAGCTACGTCCGCGGCGCGTGGGAAGCCGCCGTGGACGAAGAGCACGAGGCCGCCCGCAAATGCCGCCAACCCGTCCTGCTTTACGACGACCCCCGTTTTCCGGACCTGCTCCGCAGGCTCCCCGACCCACCCCTTATGCTGTACTATTCCGGCGCCGTGGACTTGCTTCGCGGCGCCTGTGTTGCCGTGGTTGGCTCGCGCAGTTGCAGCGGGACGGGCATCTCGCATGCGCGGCGCATCAGCGCGGAGCTGTCTGGCGCAGGCGTGACCGTGGTCTCCGGGCTGGCGTGGGGCATTGACAGGCAGGCGCATTTGGCCGGGCTGGATGGACCCGGTTCGTCCATTGCCGTGCTTGGCACCGGGCTGGACCGCACCTATCCGCCGGAGAATGCCGACGTGCGCGCCCTGCTGGAGCAGCGCGGGCTTCTTGTCTCCGAGTTTGCCCTGGGCACAGGCCCGGCGGCGCAGAATTTTCCCTACCGCAACCGCATCGTCAGCGGACTGTCCCTTGGCGTGGTGGTTGTGGAGGCCGCGCGGCGCAGCGGCTCGCGCATTACGGCGCGTATGGCCCTTGAACAGGGGCGCGAGGTCTACGCCGTGCCCGGACCGGACGATATGCCGTCCTTTGACGGCTGCCGTGGGCTTTTGGACGAGGGCGCAACCCCTGCGGGCCATGCCTCGGACATCCTGCGCGACCTTGCCCCGCAGATTCGCGCGGTGATGGAGGGCGGCGCGGTGGCTGTGCGCTCCCAAAAGGCCGCCACCCCGCACGAGGGCCCAAAGCCGGAGCAGGGACGGCTTGCTGACGCCTTGGGCGCGCCCGGCGGGGCTGGCGCGGTCCCGGTTGTTGGTTCGGCCACGGACGCCGTTGTCCCCCGCAGCGCCGCACGCGTTGTGGCTGCTACGGGCGGCGCGGACCCTGAAGGCGCCGTGCAGGACGGGGACCGCTTTGCCGGGCTGGATGAGGATTCCCAGCTGGTGGTGGACGCCCTGCGCGGCAACGACCGCGTGCATATTGATACCCTCTCGCGCGATTTGGGCTGGCCTGCGGCGCAGACCAGCAGCGTGCTCCTGCTCCTTGAGGTGCAGGGGCTGGTGCACCAGTGGCCGGGCATGGAATATAGCCTTGAGTGATGCGCCCCGCGTTGGCGGCGCGCCTGCGCGCAAGGAGACAAGGACCACACAGCATGGACACGTTTGACGATTTTGCACTGCCGGATACGGCCATGGCCTTTCTGGGCTGGCTTGCCGTGGAAAAGGGCTACAGCACCGCCACGGTCAGCGCCTATGGCCGCGACCTTGAGCAGTTTGAAGGTTTTTTGGACGGCCGGGGCCTTAGCCTTGCCGAGCCGGACAGCGTGGACCGCACGCACGTACGCTCGTTTATGGCGGAACTGCACCGCCGCAAGCTGGCGAAGACGACAGTGGGGCGCAAGCTGTCCAGCCTGCGGGCATTCTTTAAATATATGGCCAAGAATGGCATGGCGATGTCCAATCCTGTCGCGGGCGTGAAGAACCCCAAGCAGGAGGTGCACCACCCCAAGGCGCTGAATGTGGATCAGGCCCTTGCGCTGATGGAAGCCAAAACCGGGGCTGACCCGCGCTCCCTGCGCGATATGGCGCTTGCGGAACTTTTGTATGGTTCGGGCCTGCGCATCAGCGAGGCGCTGGGGCTGTCCGTGGATGATGTGGACACCGGCTCCGGCGTGGTGCGCGTTCTGGGTAAAGGCTCCAAGGAGCGTCTGTGCCCCTTGTCCGAGGCCGGAGCGCGGCGGCTGGATGAGTATATGGCCGTGCGGGACGAGTTTACGCAGAGCCTGACGCAGACGGCGCTGTTTCTTGGCGACCGCGGGGGCGCGCTCCAGCGGCGGCAGGCGAATCGCATCCTTGAGCGGCTGGCGAAGCTGGCGGGCTTGCCTGAGGATGTGCACCCGCATATGCTGCGGCACAGCTTTGCCTCGCACCTTTTGGAGGCCGGGGCCGACCTGCGCAGCGTGCAGGAACTGCTTGGGCACTCGCGCCTCACCACCACCCAGCGCTACACCCACCTCACCATGTCCAAGATCATGCAGTCCTACGACAAGGCGCATCCTTTGGCGCGCAAAAAGTAATACGAATTTGGGCGCGTTGTGTGCGCGCCCTGCGCCCGCGTGGCGGCTGTGGTGGCCGCCGTGCTACGGCGCGGGCTGTTGTCCGCGCCCCTTGCGCTCTGGAGCGCCGCACGCCACAGACAAGGCCGCCC
>NZ_JBUDSW010000076.1:0-14071 GCF_054921475.1 Desulfobaculum sp.
GGCGCGGGCTGTGCGCCATGGTTTCCGAAGGGCCGGTGCGGCCTGCTGCCGCGCCCATGGTGTTCCCTCCCTCCTTTGCCACGCAGGGGACATCCCGCAAGGCAGGTGCGGTATGAATATCGACGACCTGCACACCGGGCGCTACTACCGCACCCTCACCAAGTCGATGGCGGCCCTCGTCATCTTCGTTTCCGTGACGCCGCTCTTGCTCATCAGCGCGGTGAGTTCCTATCAGTTCCATTATTCCTTCAAGGCCAAGGTGGAAGCCCATCTCAAGGAGATGGTGCAGAAGCACCAGCAGACCATTGACCTCTTTCTGAGTGAAAAGCTCGGCGAGCTGCGCCTTGTGGCGCGGACGCGGGGCTTTGCGGACCTCAGCGACAACGCCCGCCTCTCCGAGGAACTGCGATACCTGCAAGAAGAGTTTAGCGGTGCGTTCGTGGATATAGGCCTCATCAACGAGGACGGCACCCAGCAGGCCTATGCAGGCCCCTACCCCCTTGCCAATGCCGACTACTCCGGCGCGGACTGGTTCCAGAGCGCCATGGAAAGCGAGTTCTACATCAGCGATGTGTTCCTCGGCCTGCGTGGGGTGCCGCATTTTATTATTGCCGTGCGCCGCAACTGGAACGGCAAGCAGTGGATTCTGCGCGCCACCATCGATTTTATGGCCTTTAACTCCCTAGTGGAGAACATCCGCATAGGCCGCACGGGCAACGCCTTTATCATCAACAACGCCGGGACGTTCCAGACCGGACCGCCCCGCGATGCCTCCCTCGACACCGGGTGGCTGCTGGACGCCATGAACGCCCAGACCGACGCCCTCGCCATTGGCGAGGTGCCACAGGCGCCGCACCACCCGGTGCGTTCCTATTGGGCCTCGGCCATCATGCCGGGCAAGGTGTCCGTCTATCGCCACACGGATACCGACGGCGTGGATGCCATCTACGTGTCCACGCGCCTCAAGGGCGGGGATTGGATTCTCGTCTACCGGCAGGACGTGGCCGACGCTTTTTCCGACCTCTACCAGACCCGCAACATCGTCGTGTTCATCGTGCTGGTGGGCACCGTGGCTATTGTGCTGATGGCGGTGCTGCTGTCGCGGCGCATCGTGAAGCGCATTGAGCAGGCGGACCATGAAAAGGAAGTCATGAACGATCAGGTCATAGAGGCGGGCAAGCTGGCGTCCATCGGTGAGCTGGCGGCGGGGATTGCCCACGAAATCAACAATCCCGTGGCCATCATGGTGGAGGAGGCCGGGTGGATTGGCGACCTTGTGAGCGACGACGACCCAACAGAGGAAGACCGCGAGGAAATCCGCTCCTCACTGGTGCAGATTCGCACGCAGGGCGCGCGGTGCAAGGAAATCACCCACAAGCTGTTGTCCTTTGCCCGCAAGATAGACCCCACCGTGCATGAGGTGAACCTCAACGACCTTATCCGCGAGGTGGTCAGCCTGTCCGACCAGCGGACGCGCTACGGCAATATAGATCTCCGGCTGGACCTGCAGGACGGACTGCCCGCAGTGGAAGGCTCGCCGTCGGAGCTGCAGCAGGTGCTGCTCAATCTCATCAACAACGCCATCGACGCCCTTGGCACCAAGGGCGGGCACATCGGCGTGTCCACCTGCCTTGAGAACGGCGCCATTGTCGTCACAGTGCAGGATGACGGGGAGGGCATCCCTAAGGCGAACCTGCCCCGCATTTTTGATCCGTTCTTCACCACCAAGCCGGTGGGCAAGGGGACGGGCCTTGGGCTGTCCATCATCTACGGCATTGTGAAGAAGATGGGCGGCGATATCAGCGTCGACAGCGAACAGCACGTCGGCACGGTGTTCCGCGTGATTTTGCCCGCTATGGGCGAGCATCCCGAGCCGGGATGCGAGATACCGTCATAAGCGCCCGCCTGCGGCGCGGCCAACAGCATGAACATGGAGGTGCACTATGTCCACTCTCACCACAACCATACTGATCGTCGATGATGAACGGGCGTTTGTGGACGCCGTGAGCAAGCGGCTGAAGAAGCGTGGCTTTGAAATGCTGGCCGCCTATTCCGGCGACGAAGCCCTCACCGTGCTGACAGAGCACGACAAGGTGGACGTTGTGATTCTGGACGTGAAGATGCCCGGCATGGACGGCATTGAAACGCTCAAGGAAATCAAGCGGCAGTACCCCCTTGTGGAGGTGGTCATGCTCACCGGGCACGGCACGGTGGAGTCCGCCATCGAAGGCATGAAGCTGGGCGCGTATGACTTCCTGCTCAAGCCCAGCGACATTGAGGACCTGGCCGCCAAGGTGGAGGCCGCCAAAGCGAAGAAGGCCGAGCACGAGGACAAGATTCTGGAAGCCGAAAGCATGGACATTGTCCTGCGCAAGGGCGTCTAGGAGACCACCATGACCAGTGATGCCGACAGAGAACTCCGGATTCTGCTCGTGGACGACGAGAAGGGCTACGTGGACGTCCTGACCAAGCGCCTGAAGCGGCGCGGCATGGACGTGACGGGCGCGCTGTCGGGCACGGAGGCGCTGCGCCTCATGCGCGGGAACGACTTCGACGTTGCCGTGCTGGACCTGAAGATGGAGGACATGGACGGCATTGAAGTGCTGGATGTGTTCAAGCGTATGGCTCCGGAGATGCCGGTCATCATGCTGACGGGGCACGGGTCGCGGCAGGCGGCGCGGCAGGGCATGGCCCGGGGCGCGTTCGACTACCTCACCAAGCCCTGCGAGCTGGAAAAACTGGTGAAAAAAATACGCGAGGCCGTGGCCGGGGGCAGCGCCCCGCCGCCAAACGGCGCGTCATAGAAATTTGGCAATCCCCTCACAGGGGCGCGAGAGGGCAGCCCGCGATATGGCGGCCCCGCCCGGACCGACGGGTGCGACACAGGACGATTCCGCGATGCGCGGAGGCGATAGTGAACATGGAACGTGCTGAAAACGGAGGAAACCACTCATGAACGTTGGACGAAGGCTCTACAGAACCCTACTGGAAGGCTCAATGGCCTATGCGAAGTGGGACCTTGAGACATCCCGCAACATCTTGAAAAGCCGCAAGAAGATGTGGATTCTGGCCGCAATGGTCGTGCCCATCCTTATTGGCTCCGTGGCTATTGCCGCACCGGAACTGCCGGAGATTTTGGGCGGACACAAGGCGTATTCGCCTGCCTACTACACGCCTGTTATCTTTGGCGTCTCCATCCTTATTGGTCTGTGCGCCGGGCTTATCACCGGCTGCATCGGCGCTGGCGGCGGCTTTATCATCACTCCGGCGCTCATGAGCGCGGGCGTGAAAGGCATCCTCGCCGTTGGTACCGACCTGTTCCACATCTTTGCCAAGGCCATCATGGGGACGGCCATCCACAAGAAGCTGGGTAACGTGTCCGTCGGCCTTGCGGTGGCGTTTCTCGTCGGTTCCGGCGTGGGCGTGACTGGTGGCGGCGTCATCAACCGCGCCCTGTACGAGATGAACCCCCTGCTGTCGGATACCTTCATCAGCGTCATCTACGTGGTGCTGCTTGGGTTCCTTGGCATCTACGCGCTGATTGACTTTCTGCGCCTGCGCAACGCCGGTGGCGGCGTGGACGCCCACGGCGGCGGCGATACGACCAGCGCGGCGTCCGACTCCGGCAAGAAGAGCCTGCCCGAGCGCCTGCAGGCCAGCCGCATTCCGCCGCTGATCACCTTTGACGAAGACCTGACCCCCGGCGGCAAGAAGATTCCGGCCTTGTTCGTGGCCCTGTGCGGCGGCGTGGTTGGCTTTGCTGCGGCAATCATGGGCGTTGGCGGCGGGTTCCTGACCTTCCCCATGTTCGTGTACATCCTTGGCGTGTCTTCCTTCACCACCGTTGGCACGGACATTTTGCAGATTATCTTCACCGCCGGGTATGCGTCCATCGCGCAGTACGCCATCTACGGCTTTATCTTCTACACGCTGGCCATGGGCATGCTCATCGGCTCGCTGCTGGGCATTCAGATTGGCGCGCTGACTACCAAGGTGGTCAAGGGCATCTACATCCGCGGCTTCTACGCCACGGCCATCATTGCTGGCTTCGTGAACCGCCTGTTCGCGCTGCCGGGCAAGCTCAGCGAGATGAAGATTATCACCCTGTCGGCTGAGACCTCGCACCTGCTGACGAATATTGGCAACGTATTGTTCTTCATCGCCATCGGCATCTTTGCCGTATGGGTCATTGGGAAGTTCCTCGGCAGCATGAAGCTGCTCAGGGAGGAGGCGTAGTCATGACTGACAACAGAAAGCATCTTTTGCTCGGATTGGTGATGAGCGTTGGGTTCTTTGCCGTGCTCATCGTGATGTTCTCGCCCATCTTCGGACACGGCGTGAACGCGCTGAAATACTCGGACCAGCTCTTTAACTCCATCGCCAAGGGCTCTACGGAGTATATCCCTTCGTTGCAGTCGCAGGCGGCGGACTTTGAGGGCAAGCGCTATGACGTGACCCTGACCTTCCACAGCGGCAGCTCCGAAGCCTACGAAGGGGTGCACGTGAAGGCCGATGAGGTGGCCGCCCGCGTGGCCGCCATGATGGGCACCGTGGCCGAAGTGAAGCTGGAGGGCGACTCCGTGGCCGTGCGCGGCGACATGGGACGCCTGATGACCGTGGTCCTTGAGGACGCAAGCCTGATGTTCAACAACGACGGAGCCACCGTGCGCGACAAGTACGGCATGGACGAGCGCATGGCGATGTTCATGTGGTGGCACGGCCTGTCCCAGCTGGACAAGGAACTCAAGATTCAGGGCGGCGCGCAGAATGTGGCGATGTCCAAGTTCGTGGACACCTGCATCAAGAAGGGTGTGGAAGTGGGCTACAACTTCTACGGCATTGCGCCAGAGAAGGCCTCGGACCGCGCCGGCATTCTGTCCTTCTCGCTCATCTTCTACGTTGTCTACACCTTGTGGTGGGGCATGGCCATCTTCTACATCTTTGAGGGATGTGGTCTGGCCATGAGCGCCGGCAACAAGAAGGAAGTGTAAACGAAATCGGGCCACGAGGCCTTTGACCGGGGTGGGCCGGGCAGGGTACCCTGTCCGTCCACCCCACAGCCAAAGTGGGGGAGTGTATCGGAGCGGTACGCTCCTTCTTTGGCTTTGAAAAATGACCACAATCCCAAACGGAAAGAGTGCAGATGGCTTGGCTTCGCAAGGTGATTGACCGTTTCGTCGGCATCAAGCGCGACGAGGGACCAACCCCGGAACAGCTGGAGGAGCTACGCGCCGCGTGTAGTGCCCAGCACCACCATTTCCGCATGCTGCTTTCGGCCAACTCCAAGGCCCTTGAGCTCATGAGCGAAATGGAGGACCTGCTCCGCGGCGGGCGCGTGTTCGGCACGTCGTTTATCCGCTCGTCCTGCTCGGCGGTGCTGGTGAATGTGTACGGCATTATTCAGCATCTCGACGGCATCGCCCCGGGCAAGTACGCTCGCCTCTTCGAGCGCTTTGAGGAGATTCAAAGCGCCGTCAATGCCCTGCTCGACTCCTCCAAGGAGCGCCCGGACACGCCCCTTGTCATCCCCCTCTACGAGGTAGACAAGTCCTTCGCCGACGCCGTGGGCAGCAAGATGGCCAACATCGGCGAGATGAAGTCGCGCATCGGTCTGCCCGTTCCGCCGGGCTTTGTCGCCACCACCCGCGCCTTTGACAGCTTTATGGCGCAGGATGGCCTTTTGGACGACATCAACCGTATGCTCACCTCCACAGACGTCGACGACATGAGCCAGCGCTTTGAGCTGTCCGCGTCCATTCAGCAAAAAATTCAGGAAACTCCGGTCCCGCCGGACCTCGCCGACGCCCTCCTGCGTGAGTACGACCGCCTGCAGGCGGACTACGGCGCGCGGGTGCATGTGTCCCTCAGGTCCAGCGCGCTGGGCGAGGACGCCACGGGGACGTCCTTTGCCGGGCAGTTCCGCACCATTCTCAACGTGGACCGGGAGTACCTCCCCGAGGCCTACAAGGAAGTCGTCGCCAGCCTCTACGGTTTGCCCGCGCTGACCTATCGTCTGACGCGCGGCATCCCCGACGATGATGTTGCCATGTGCGTTGGCGGTATGGTCATGGTGGAATCCGTGGCCGGTGGCGTCATGTATTCCCGCAGTCCCGTCAACGTGCGCGACGACGCCGTGGTCATCAATTCCGTCTGGGGACTGCCCAAGCTCGTCGTGGATGGCGGCGGCACGCCGGACCGCTTCGTGGTGGCCCGTGACCGAAGCCGCGACATCAGCAAGATGACCGTGCGCGAAAGCTGGGTGGCCCGGAAGCCGGAGCTGTACATCTCCCGCAAGGATGAAGGCGTTGTGCTCATGCAGCAGGACCCCGAAAAGGCCGATCAGCCTTCCATCACCAACGAGCAGGCTCTCAAGCTTGCCGCCATGGCCGTGCAGTTGGAGCGCTATTACGGTGGCCCGCAGGACATTGAGTGGGCGCTGGACAAGCAGGGCGACCTGTACATTTTGCAGTGCCGCCCCCTTGCCCGCCGCGATATCGGCGAGCCGCCCGCCAAGGACGAATCCGGCCGCTATGGGGACCCCATTGCCTACGGCGGCGCAACCGCCAGCCCCGGTGTGGGCTGCGGCCCGGTGTTCGTCGTGGAGCGCGACGCCGACGCCCTCCAGTTTCCGCCCGGCTCCGTGCTTGTCACGCGCCTCTCCCTGCCCAAGTGGGCGTCACTGCTCAACTGGTGTTCCGCCGTCGTGACGGAGCAGGGCAGTGTGACCGGGCATCTCGCCAACGTCGCGCGCGAGTTTGGCGTCCCGGCCATCACCGGAATCACCGGCGCCCTGGAGAGTTTGCCCGCCGGGCAAGTGGTCACCGTGGACGCCGACGCCTGCGTCGTCTACCCCGGCTGCGTCGAAGAGCTTGTGTCCCGCGGGCAGCCGCGCCCGGATCTCATGGAAGGTAGTCCCGTGCGCGAGCTTCTCGAAGGCGCAAGCCGCCACATCTGTCCCCTCAACCTTTTGGACCCCGACGCACCAGGCTTTCGTATTCGCAACATCGAAACGCTGCACGACATCACCCGCTATTGTCACGAAAAGGGCGTGCAGGAGATGTTCGACCTCAATCTGAACCGCGACTTTCGCGAGTGCGGCAGCATGCAGCTCGTCAGCCGCGGCGCGCCTACGCAGTTTTGGGTGGTTGATCTTGAGGACGGCCTCCTCCGTGAGGAAAAAAGTCCCTTTGTGCGCATCGGCAACATTGCCTCCGTGCCCATGCTCGCGCTGTGGGAGGGCATCAGCGCCATACCGTGGGAAGGCCCCCCGAAAATCAACGCCAAGGGCTTCATGTCCATCGTGGCCGAAGCCACAACCAATCCTGCCCTGCATCCGGCGCTGCAATCCAAGTTCGCCAACCGCAACTACTTCCTCATCTCCAAGGAGTACTGCAATCTGCAATCGCGCTTCGGCTTCCATTTCTCCACCGTCGAAGCCCTCGTCAGCGACCATCCCGAGCGCAACTACGTCAATTTCCGCTTCGCCGGAGGCGCCGCCGACTTCGAGCGTCGCCGCCGCCGCGCCGTCTTCATTGGCGGCATTCTCGAAGAAATTGGCTTCTATGTGAACGTTCGTGGCGACAGTGTCTTTGCCCGCTTCGAGGGCTTCCCAAGGCCCGCCATGTGCGAGCGCCTCAAAGTCATGGGCTATCTCACCATGCACACCCGCCAACTCGACATGATCATGGCCGACCAAGCCGCTACGTGGCAGCACCGCACACGCATTATGGCCGATATCGAAGCCCTCATCGGCGAAGGCAGCGAATGCCGCAATCCCGAAGAAGGGGAGGAGCTGTCGGGAGAGGCCGGGTCGTGATGCTGGGGTCAAGAGGATACCTTCGGTGACTTAAGGGCCGCGGGCCCTTAAGAATCCCGAGGTTTTTCGGTCTGGAAGCCAGACCGAAAAAAGGGTGGTGGGGCTGTGCTGAAAGGTCTGGGCAGTTGCCCGCGTGGGTGCGGCTCCAGTGCCGGGGCCAGAGAGAGGCCGTACGTCTGGAACGATGAACTGGCGTATAAATGGGATCGTTAAGGGCCCACGGCCCTTAACCCGCCGGAGGCAAGTCCCCCCTTTTTCTCTTCTTTCCTCTATTTGGGCTTTTTTCCAGCATCCCCTCGAACGGTATCCTCCATGATAGTACATGACAAAAAAGACCGTACTTGCGCAAAAGTCTCCGTGTGCAATAGAGTGTCGCACATATGCCGTAGAGGTCTTTGCGATGCGCATTGGCATATGAAATGGTGTTTAAACGGACTGTGAAGCGGCCTGTTGCGCAGGGATCCTGTGTGGGCGGCGAAATGGTCCTGTGACATGCCGCGACATGCGGCGCTACTGCGAATAAAGGAGTCTTGGTATGTACGTTGTTGCTATTAATGGAAGCCCTCGCAAGGGCGGGAATACGGAAAATTTGCTTCGCACTGCGCTTGAGCCGCTGGAAAAGGCTGGCTGGGAGACGGAGTTTGTGCAGCTGGGTGGGAAGAAAATCCGCGGCTGTATGGCGTGTGGCAAGTGCTGGGAAAAGCAGGACGGCCACTGTGTGGTGGACAACGACGCGTTTAACGACGTGATGGACAAGATGGTGAAGGCGGACGCCATCATTATTGGCTCGCCGACGTATTTTTCTGATGTGAGCGCGGAGACCAAGGCGCTGCTGGACCGCTCCGGATTCGTGGCGCTGGCCAATGGCGGCCTGTTTGCGGGCAAGATTGGCGCGGCTGTGGTGGCTGTGCGCCGGGGCGGCGGCATCCATGTGTTTGATACCATTAACCATATGTACCAGATGTCGCGCATGATTGTGCCCGGCTCTACGTATTGGAACCTTGGCTACGGCCTGGAAAAGGGCGAAGTGCAGGGCGACGCCGAAGCGCTTGCAAACATGCGGAATCTGGGCGAGACCATAGGCTGGCTCGGCAAGGCGATGGCTCCGAATATGGACAGCTTCCCTGCCGCTCCCTAGAACGTGCTTTGTAACGCGCCGTACGAACCTTACGGCTGGGAGAAGGAATGCATACAGATATGGTTGTTGTCAGCGCACGGTTCCGCGCGCTGCCGGGAAAGGAAGAGGCGCTGAAAAGCATGGTGCAGCAACTGGTGCAGGATTGCGAGGGGCAAAATGGCCTCATCCTGTACAGCGTGCATCAGGACGTTGCCGACCCGGCGCTGTTTCAGTTCTATGAGCAATTTGCCTCGCAGGCGGCGCTGGATGAGCATGCAGTTTCAAAGCCGCTGAAGGATTTTGAACGCGACGCCGCGCAGTATATGACCGGCAAAGCGGACGTGCGCATTATGCGTATGTTGGCCCGGGTGACGGGCTAGCGCCAAGGGCTGAAAGACAGTCAGTACGAAAAAACGCCCCGGCAGGTTCCTGCCGGGGCGTTTCGTTTTAGGCTTTTGCGGCGATGACGGTGAGCGGGTCCTCTTCGCTGGTGTCGGCAAAGAAGAATTCCTTATCAAAGGGGCCGACGTGGCCTTCTGCGGCCATGCGCTCAAAGAAGTTCAGGCGCGTGTAGCGGCGGGTGCGCTCCGGCGAGACCTTCAGCTTCACGTAGTAGTCGAACTTGGGCATGGAGTGGCTGGACTCGGTGAGGTCGATGACCCTGTCCGCGAACTCGCACCAGCCGTGGGTCTGCCATGTGCCGTCCTTGAATATCCAGCCATGGACGACTTCGGTCTCGGGGTTTTCGCTCGCGGCCTCAAGGCAGGATTCGAAACTTGTGGGCTTGCGGTCGAACATGAATACCTCCGTTGGCGTGTTGTCGGCGCTGTGGCCTGTGACGGTGTGCACGGGCGGCTCTGGCCGCCGCGTGGGTTACTGGTCGGCCTTGGTGCCGATAAGGGCCGCGCCAAGGGCGTTGCCGACTTCAAAATGATCCGGGAAATGGATGGGCGCGCCAAGGCGCTGTGCCACTTCGGGCAGCAGCATCCGCGCGGCTGCGCCAATGCCGACGATGGGCACGTTGAGGGCGGCGCTAAAGCGTACAAGGGACATGGTGTCCTTGCGGGCGATGAATTCCGCCATGCTTCCGCCAACTTCCTTGCGCACCACATGGTCGAGCAGAGCGTTTTCAATCTTGCGCTGGGCTTTGGTTATGACAGCTTCGCAAAAGGCCTTGGCGTCCATGCCGTGGCGGCGCGCCAGCACCTCTGCCGCGGCCTTGGCCTGCGCGGTGTCGCCGATGCTCAGGCGGCCGAGTACGTGCAGGGCGTCCGTTGGCGTGAAACCGATTTCCGCCACCTGCTGCGCGCGGACAAGGCGCTGAAGATGCGCGGACAGCGAAATCTCGCTGAGGCCCGTGGCGCGCATGAGGGATGCGGCGGACATGGGGCCGGCGCCGCTGAGAATGGTCAAAATGGGATCAGCGGCGATGACGTCCGGCTCCGGCGCTTGGTCTATGGTAATGAGGCGCGAGGCGTCGCCAGAGTCCAGCCACGATTCTGGGTCCGGGACGTTTGTAGCCATGCAGATGGGCAAAACTCGGGCTGGACCAACGGCGATGGACCCCGCCACAGTGGTGCGGACCTGCGAGTCTCCGCCGATGCCCACGGTGAACATTTCTACGGCTTCGACGTGCGTTTCCCACTGGCCGATGCGGCTGCCGCCCTTTTTGATGGTGGGCTGGCCTGCGCGGATGAGGGTGACGTCCGTGGTGGTGCCGCCAACGTCCACGATGAGGGCGTTGTCGCCGGGGGCGAAGGCCATGCCGTAATGGGCAGTGGCGGCGGGACCGCTGGCAAAGGTCTCGGCCGCGCGGCGTAGGGCGCTCTCCAGCGTCATGGGCGCGCCGTTGCCGCGCACAATGCTCACCGGGCAGGTAAGGCCGTGCTCTGCAAGGGCGGCGCTGACGCCGTCGATGAATTCCTGCATGACGGGCATAAGGCGGGCGTTGAGCACGGTTGTGGCGGCGCGCTCCTTCATGCCGGCCTTGCCGCTGACCTCATGCGAGCAGAAGACGGGCTTGGGGTCCACCAGTTCGATGGCTTTGGCGGCCACCTGCTCATGCGTGGGGTTGGCGTAGCTCATTGCCGCGCTGACGGCGTAGGCGTCCACATGGCCGCGCAGGTTGCCCACGCCATCGACGATGGCTTCCACGTCGAGGGGGGCTTCCTCCTTGCCGACGATGGAGTGGCCTCCGGCGGCGTATTGCACGGAGACGACGGGCAGGTCGAAGGCCTTGGTCATGCCGATGACGAACAGCCCGACGCGCGCGCCTTTGTCTTCCACCACGGCGTTGGTGGCGAGGGTGGTGGACACGGCGACCACATCCACCAGCTGGGGCGGAGTGGCGCTCTCGCGCATGACGCGGGACAGGGCGGACGACAGGCCGATACTGAGATTTTTGTGTGTGGTCGGTGTCTTGGCGGAGGCGACAACGTCGCCGGACGCGCGGTCCAGAAGAATGGCGTCCGTGTAGGTGCCGCCGGTATCGATGCCTATTGCATAGCCGTGTGTCTGTGTCATGATGAATCCTTTGCCGTTTTTCGTGGTCTGTGACGGCCGTATGTGCAGTACGTGGTGATACTGCCAAGGCGCGCGGTTGGCAACCGTGCATCGTGAAAAATCGGCCAAGCGGGCGGATGGGGGCGGATTTTCACGCTATGCGGGGATTTGTGGCGTATAGGTCAGGCTCTTTTTTGTGGAAGGGAGAGAGTGTTTGGGGTAAGGGAAGTTTGTAAAATTTCCCAAAGTTTTGGTGAGCTGTTGACGAGTGGCGCAAAATCTACTAATTGGCGCGCTCCATCATATCGGGCAGGCGGGGGCGGCGGTTTTGGCGCTATGAAATACTGGCGCAAACAGCCACCCCGTGCGGCTTTTCCCCGAAAAGTTCCGATGGGTAAGGAGGGTGCTGCGATATGGCAAAGAAACCCGTGCTTGAGCAGTGGAACGCAACGCGTTCTGCTGACCTCTATGGCGTCAATAACTGGGGCAGTGGCTACTTTGGTGTGGCCGACTCCGGCGACGCCGTCATCACCCCTTTTGCAGAACGCGGCCCGGCCGTCTCCATCCCCGAGGTCATCAAGGGCCTTAAGGAGCGGGGCATGGACCTGCCCGTGCTTCTGCGCATCGAAAATATTCTCGATTCCCAAATTTCCGTCCTGCACGACTGCTTCAACCACGCCATGCGCGACCTTGAATACCAAGGCGAATTCCGTGGCGTGTACCCCATCAAGGTGAACCAGCAGGAACAGGTTGTGGAGCGCATCACCGAATACGGCGAGCCGCATCACCACGGCCTTGAAGTGGGCAGCAAGCCCGAACTCATCGCCGCGCTGTCCTATCTGCACGACCGCGAGGCCTGCATCGTCTGCAATGGCTACAAGGACCGCGAATTCGTGGACCTTGCCCTTTACGCCAACAAGATGGGCTATAACTGCATCCTCGTCCTTGAAATGCCGAGTGAGTTGGCGCTTATTCTGGAGCGCTCGCGCGCTTTGGGCATCCGTCCGCGCATGGGCATCCGCATCAAGCTGGCGGCCCGCGCCGGTGGTCACTGGACGGAGTCCGGCGGCGACCTGTCCATCTTTGGCCTGTCCACGGCCGAGGTGGTGGACGTGGTGGACGAACTGCGAAAGCACGACATGCTGGACTGCATGCACCTGCTGCACTTCCACCTTGGCTCGCAGATTCCGAACATCCGCGACATCCGAAATGCCCTGCGCGAGGCCTGCCGGGTCTATGCCGGGCTGGTGGATGAAGGCGCGGCCATGGGCTATCTGGACCTTGGCGGCGGCCTTGCCGTGGACTACGACGGCTCGCACACCAACTTCCTGTCCAGCCGCAACTACACCCTTGGCGAATACTGCGCCGACGTGGTGGAAACCGTGATGAGCATTTTGGATGAGCGCGACATTGCGCATCCGCACATCATTACGGAGTCCGGCCGCGCTACGGTGGCGTATTACTCCGTGCTGTTGTTTGAGATTTTGGACGCCAGCCGCCTTGAGGACCGGGCCATCCCCATCGACCTGCCCGAGGACTGCCCCGAGCCGACGGAAAACCTGCTTGAGGTCTACCAATCCATCTCGCTCAAGAACTTGCAGGAGTGCTACAACGACGCCATCTATTACCGCGATGAAATCCGCCAGATGTTCCGCATGGGTACGTGCTCCCTGCGCGAGCGCTCCGTGGCGGAATCCCTGTTCTGGGCCATCATCAAGGAAATTGCCGCGCGCGTGGACGAGGTGAAACGCCCCACCAAGGAACTGGCGGGCATTCAGGATTCCCTCGCCAGCATCTACTATGCGAATATGAGCATTTTCCAGTCCTTGCCGGACTCGTGGGCCATTGACCATCTGTTCCCGGTGATGCCCGTGCACCGTATGGACGAACAGCCCACGGAAAAGGTGGTGCTGGCGGATATCACCTGCGACTGCGACGGTAAGCTGGACCGCTTTATCGACGAGCGCGGCGTTCGGCGCACGCTGGATGTGCACGACCTGCGTAAGGACGAGCCCTATTACATGGGCGCGTTCCTCGTTGGCGCGTATCAGGAGACGCTGGGCGACCTGCATAACCTTTTCGGCGACACCAACGTCGCCTCCATCCATATCAATGAGGACGGTTCGTTCGACTTCGTGCGGGAGCTCGATGGAGATTCCGTGGCTGACGTGCTGTCCTACGTCGAGTATGATCCGAAGATGGTCCTGGAGCGCTTCCGCAACGTGGCGGAGCGTGGCATCCGGGAGGGGCGCATTACCCCTCAGGACAGGTACGCCATCATGAAGGCCTTTGAACAGGGCCTGAGAGGATCGACCTATCTGAACGGCTTGCGATAGCACAATCCCTTTTGACAAGGAGGGACACAAGGATGTCCAGAGTACTCATCGTCGGCGCTGGCGGTGTGGGTCAGGTTGTGGCTCACAAATGCGCGCAGCTTCCCGAAGTGTTTCATGAAATATGTCTTGCCAGCCGCACCGTCTCCAAGTGTGACGCCATTGCTGCGCAGCTTCCCCGCCCCATCCGCACCGCACAGGTGGATGCGGACAACGTTCCCGAGATGGTGGCGCTGATCAACGACTTTCAGCCGGACCTCGTGTTGAACGTGGCCCTGCCGTATCAGGACCTGAATATCATGG